>JACPNY010000061.1 GCA_016185255.1 Pseudomonadota bacterium | reverse complement strand
TGGCTTTCCTTTTCTGTAGTTGCTACGCCCATAAAGCACAGAGAAGTTTGGGCAATGGGTTAATTTTTCACGAAGTTATATCTTTTATAAACCGATAGTATAGTAAAAAAGGTTGATATTTCGTTAGTCTCATTAAATAATGATTGCCCATCCCCCGAAATTTTTGGCTTTTTTCCTTCTTTTTGGCATACTGTAAATTTCAAACCTCCCCCTTTGGGCGAGGTCATTGACTTGCACTGGGGTGCTTCGTCGTTTTACTCCTCGCAATGACGATAACTAGCTGCTTTATATTAGAATTTAATTTTTGATCCAAACAGGTTATTTTAAATAAAACTCAAGGGTGGAGACCACACGGATTTTTTTCATTAAGGAATTAAGTCCCGTATCGTACTCATCATTGGGGGACGCATCTGGACTGAGTAATCGAATCAGACCCTGGTTGGCTTTCCGAATTCCTCCAATTTGGCTTCCCGTCGTTTGAGCAAAGCTCTCTGCAACTTGCTGAGCATTTTTTGTTGCTTCTGCAATGAGAGACGGGCGTAAATCATTAAACCTATCCAAGTAATAATGCACCTCACTGCGTGTCAGAGAGACTCCCTGGTTAATAAGGTCCGCTGTTTTCCCTGAAAGAGTTGCCAACAGATCAACTTTAGGAGAATTTACATAAATAGAATATTCGATCGAATAACGTTCTGGGGCAAGAGGTCCTGATCCGTACTCCCGCGCATACAGGTCAACGACACGCGGCGAACTTAAGGATACTTCTTTTTCATCAAGTCCTTCTTTCTTAAGGAAAGCTTGAATAAGTTCAGAATCGTGAGAAAGTTTTTGGTAAAGAGCGGGAAGGTCATTTCCCGACACTTTAAAGGCAATTTCCCAATTTCCCCGATCTGATTTTTCTAGGCGTTCCACAAGCCCTTTGGCGGTGACATACCTGTCTGCCATCCTAGCCGTCACGATTCCTTTGTAAATAAAAAATCCAGCAAGAGCAGGCCCTAAAGCAACACATAGTCCCAGGACAGCTGCTGGCAAAGTTGGACGAAAAGATGTCATCATCAATCTCCCTTTTACGATGTAGCATAGCTTACAAAGGGTATCTTATTTTTTATGAGACTTCCATCTTTTTAAATAACCCTGTCATAAAAAAAGACTCGACAAAATAAAGAAAAATTGATAGGGTGCGCATACTCTCAAGGGGCTTCCCCCTTTTCTAAATTATCGCGGGGTGGAGCAGCCCGGTAGCTCGTCAGGCTCATAACCTGAAGGTCGCAGGTTCAAATCCTGCCCCCGCAACCAAGAAAATCAATAAGTTACAGAATTTCAAGAGAGAGATTATTTTGGCCGGATATACTTCGGGTATACTTTTGAAGGACGATTATTCTAGATTACGCCTCTTAACTGGGACTTAACTTTCTCTTTCAACCGGAGACAAACGTAAAAAATCATGGCTCCTCAACTTCCTTCTACAATTTTTAAAGTGGTTGAGATCTTAAATGATTGTAACGTTCATACTGGCACTGATATCGGTTCATACTGGCACTGATATCGCAGTAACTTTAGGTATTTCTCGGACGGCGGTTTGGAAAGTTATCCAACGATTAAAAAAATACAGCATAGATGTGCGCTCTCAGCATCAAGGGTATCAGTTAAACTTTCCTCTCCTGCTTTTGGACACAAAAAGAATAGAGGATTTAATTGAAAATCCAAAAGTAACGCTGGAAATATTTGAAACCATTCCTTCAACCAGTGATTACTTAAGAGATAAGCCATCCGTAAAAAATCTTTGTTTTTGCCTTGCGGAGCATATGTCAAAAGGACGGGGCCGTTTGGGGAGGTCATGGGCAGCTCCTTTTGGACGGAATATTTATCTTAGTTTTAGCTACATGTTCAATAAAGACATCAGTGAAATATCTGGATTAAGCTTGGTCATTGGTATCTTAGTTGTAAAGGCGCTTGACTCTTTGTATCCAGGATTGAAACCTCTTCTTAAATGGCCGAATGATATTTATATTGATCATAAAAAAGGGGGAGGAATTTTAATAGATATCATTGGTGAAGCGCACGGAAGTTGTAAGGCCATTATTGGTGTAGCGGTGAATGTCAACATGAAGGGCGTAGACCTAAAAGGTGTTGATCAACCGTGGACCTCCTTAGAGCATGCGTTGACTATAAAGCAAGATCGTAACATTGTCGTGGCTCAAATTATGCAATCTATTCTTAAAGGCATAGATGTTTTTCTTGAAAAAGGGATGGAGCCCTTTCTGTTAGAATGGCCACGGTACGATGTGTTAGAGGGAAAGAAGATTTCCATAAACACTTCTGGAGATGTTACGACTGGCATTGCCAGAGGCATTAACAAACATGGATATTTACTTCTAGAACTTCCCTCGGGAAATATAGAAAGCTTCGCTTGTGGCGATACAAGCCTTCTCAAAGATTAGGGTTAAAAGGGAGATAGCCCAGATAAGGGGCTTCTTTTAAATACTGTTTTAAAGTCGCCACATTTTCAGAAACACAGGCCATAGAAGGATCAATGTGATTGATCAGCCATCCTTTTAGAGGAATTTGATAAGTTTTAAGCAGTTCCATGCTCAGTAAAGTATGATTGAGGCATCCTAATTTTAAACCCACAACAAAGATAACTGGAAAGTTCAATGCCTTGATCAAATCAAGTTGCAGCTCTTTCTTATTTAAAGGAACCATAAGCCCTCCAACTCCTTCAATGATCATCCTCTCATGGTTTATCTGCGAGATGGTGTGGATATGCGTGCAGATATCTTCAATGGTTAACCTTAATCCTTCTTTTTGAGCGGCAATGTGAGGAGAGACGGGAAGCTTAAAGCAATAAGGATTAACTTGCGCATAGTTTAGGCAGATAGAGGCCATTTTCTGTAATGTATAAGCGTCCCTATTAATATAGTGTTCCTCAATCCATTCACAGCCCGCTGCAACAGGTTTCAGCCCAATTGTCTTTAAGCCTTGCGCATTCCACTTTTTTAAGAGGAGGCTGGATATATAGGTTTTGCCAATTCCTGTATCCGTTCCCGTGATGAAGATCTTCATTTGCTTACAATAAATATTCCAATAGCGTATGTGAGAGTTGACGGGAGAGAGAGCTTAGATCTTTCCATCATTCTATAAGACCTAGTGTGGGGAACATAGTTTGCCCCGCATTTTTTAATGGATTTTAGAGCTTGAAGATGAGTTTTGAAGTCTCGTCCTAGGAGCAGTTGATAGGCCTTGAGAGTCGTGAATCCTTCCTTAGCTAAAGATTGGCTTATATAGTCAAAACTATAGAAGGAAATACGTTGATGAGGCTCAAGTTCAAAGAAAGATCCCTTTAAGGGAAGTGAAAAAGCCAAAAGTCCAGATTGTTTTAAGTGATTATAGCATTTCTTAAAAAGCCCCTGAATATTAAAGCTCCATTGAAAAGCCATGTTAGAAAAGATTAAATCATATAAGTCCTGATAACCCCAAGGTTTATCAAAATTAAAAAGTATGCTTTTCGGATGAAATTCCTGTAAATGATAGCAAGCTTTTTCCAGGAATATAGGGGAAAGGTCATTGATGTGAAGAAAAGAAATTTGTAACTTCTTGCAAAGCTGACGTGTAATAAGGCCACTTCCACATCCCAAATCTAAAACTTTCTGAGGAGAAGGATTGACTTGAGCAAGAGAATTAATGAGATAATGGCTCGCTTGGAGTTGAATAGCGGCTTCATAATCATAGCTATAAAGAGCCTTTTCAAAAGAGCGTTGAATGCCTAAATAGTGACACGTATCGGTGCAGTTTTCTTTTAGGAGCACGTCATAGCCTCTTTAATCACTGTTACAAGGCGGTGAATGTCGGGTTTTTGATGAGCACAGGTGAGAGAAATGCGAAGTCTTGAGGTATTATTAGGAACGGTAGGAGGGCGGATGGCAGCAGCATAGATGCCATTGTTTTTTAAATGCCGGGCAACGGCTAACGTTTTATGGGGATCTCCAATAAGGAGGGAACGAATGGGAGTGATATCTTCTGATAATATGGGAAGATCAACCTCAGCAGCGCATGTATTAAAAAAATGAATAAGCTGCCTTAATTTTTCTAAACGCCACTCTTCCGTGAACATGATATCAAGACCTTCTAGAATACCAACACAAATGGCAGGAGAAATAGCTGTGCTATAGCGATAACTTCGGCAATGTTGTAGAATTAAGCTGATAATGGCCTTGTTCCCTAAAACAATCGCCCCACTCATGCCGAGGGCTTTTCCAAACGGAATTGTCAGGATGTCTGGTTTTGTATCTCTAAGTTTCCAATAATCAAGAGCCCCTAGAACCCCAAACCCATGGGCATCATCGACAAAAAGTGGTATCATTGGATAAGACAATTTATCGATGGGCGCTATATCCCCTTCCATGCTAAAAACGCTTTCTGTAACGAGTAAATCCGGGAGATAGGCTTTTACAAAACCAGCAACATGAGCAACATCATTATGGTGAAACCTCTTGATTTTTGCGCGTGAGAGAGTAAGCCCATCCATAATTGAGGCGTGGCACAATCGATCACATAAAACCGTTGAAGTCCTCGTCAGGAGTGCTGAAAGAACTCCGATATTGGCCTGATATCCTGAGGGGAACACCAAAGCATCTTCAAAACCAAGGATGCTGCAAAATGTTTTTTCAAGATCTTCACACTCAAGGGAGTACCCCGATAATAAAGGAGAAGAGGTACTTCCAAACCCAAACTTCTGAATATGAGATTGCATCACCTGTTTTAAGCGCGGATGACCGCTTAGGGCTAAATAGTCATTGGAGCAAAAGTTAATATAGTTTTGACCATTTGCAAGAATTTTTGCTTTTGAGAGAGTGCGTGTTGCACCCCTGGTGCGCCAGAGTCCTTTGCGGGAAATCTCTTGTGTATAGGTCTTGAGATGTGTGAACATTTCAAGAAGTCACCTGATAGTCTGTGTGGATCGGCTGAATCCCTAATCGTTTCATTAAGGAAAGATCCGATTTAAAGTTTTTGTTTTCAGCAGTGAGGAGCGTGTCGCCAACAAATATTGAATTTGCCCCTGCATAAAAGCATAAGGCTTGATCTGATTCAGACAACTCTTTGCGACCACCTGACAATCTCACCCTCGATTGGGGAAATAGGATACGCGCAACAGCAATGGTTCGCACAAATTCGAACATATCAAGGATGTCCACATCTTGGAGAGGGGTTTGAGAAAAACGAATCATTCTGTTGATAGGGATGCTTTTAGGAGGGCTTTTAAGGCTTGATAGAGCTAAGAAAAAACTAATGCGATCTTTGCGTGTTTCTCCTAAGCCAAAAATACCACCACAACACACATGAATATTATTCTCTGCAACAATCTCTACGGTTTCGACGCGATCCTGAAAGGTATGAGTGGAAACAATTGAAGGATAGAATTCCGGACTTGCTTCAATGTTATGATTATAATAATCAAGTCCTGCATCTTTTAATTGTTTGGCTTGTTCCGTATCTAAAAATCCCAAGGTGACGCACGTCTCAAAGCCTAAGTTTTTGACTCCCTTAATCATTTCAAGAACTCTAGGAAAATCCTTCTTAGGAGGAGACCGCCAAGCCGCTCCTAGGCAACATCTTTTAACCCCTAGTTCTTTTAATGCAGTTGCTTTTTCAATAACTTTCTCCAAATCCATGAGAGATTCTCTTTTAAGTCCTGTTTTAAAATGAGCGCTTTGGTTACAAAAATTACAATCCTCTGGGCAGGCCCCTGTCTTGATATTAATCAACGCACATAACTCAATTTGATTTTGATTAAAGTTTTGGCAATGCACCTTATGCGCTTGGCTCAAAAGATCGAAAAAAGGTTTTTCGAAAAGTGCAGTTACTGATTTTTGGGCCCATCCCATTTTTTTCTAGCCTCATTTTATCTGGCCTTGACAGGTTGAGACTTAATATGCGAAAGACACTTCGTCAACCAAAAAATTTAATGAGGTTAACAATCCATATTTTACAGAAACAAGATCTCGACTATCGGTGGCATCCCTGCACTCAAATGAAAAGTTTGGAGAGTCATCCTCCTTTTATTGTGAAAAGCGCAAGGGGGTCTTATATTGAAGGAATCTCTGGACACCGTGTGATTGATGGGATTTCAAGCTGGTGGTGTAAGTCTCTTGGCCATAATCATCCCCGACTTAAATCAGCCTTACTCAAGCAAGCTCATCAATTTGAACATGTCATCAGTGCCTCAACCACACATCAAACCATAAGTAATTTATCCGAACTCTTAGTCAATTTTGTGCCCGGAATGGGTAAAGTATTCTATGCAAGTGAGGGGGCGAGCGCTGTTGAAATTGCTTTAAAAATGAGCCTTCATAGCAGGCTTAATCAAGGAGATAAAACAAAGAATAAATTTCTCTCCTTGGCAAATGGATATCACGGGGAAACATGTGGTGCCTTAAGCGTGAGTCATGCTGGAAATTTTAGAAAAGTGTATCGCTCTCTCCTCTTTGAGTGTCTCCCCATTGAAGGTATCCCTTATGTTAACATGCAAAATGATAACTTATGGCAGGATTGCTCTGGGCAGTGGAGAGCAATCCAAGATTTCCTCCAAATTCATCATCACACCATAACAGCTATTATCCTCGAACCCATTGTTCAAGGCGCCGGTAATATGCGCATTTATAGCCAAGATTTTTTAAGGCGCTTAAGGGTATGGACAAAAAAGCATGATATCCACTTAATTGCGGATGAGATTATGACAGGCATGGGTCGCACTGGAAAAATGTTTGGGTGTGAACATGCAACTATAACGCCTGATTTTATGTGCTTAGGAAAAGGGTTAACCTCAGGGTGGCTGCCTTTCAGTGCTGTCCTAACGACAACCGAGATATACAATTGTTTTTATGACAAAACAGACTCAGATGAAATCTTTTACCATTCTCATACCCATTCAGGGAATGCTCTTGGAGCGGCTCTTGCTCTGGAGACTTTAAAAATCATGAAAGATGATTTTGATTGGGACGGCTTTACTGAAAGGACGACCTACCTTCTGAACTCATTCCAAGACATAGCCGATGAAACCAAAGTTCTTTCAAATGTTCGCGGAATTGGTATGATAGCAGCAGCTGATGTCCACCAAGACGTATATTCTTTAGAGCGAATGAATGAGATGATTCGGATAGTTTTCCAAAATGGTGCTTTGTTGAGACCCTTAGGACGAACCGTTTATTGGCTTCCTCCCTTAACCATTGAAAAGAAAACAATTGATGAACTGAAAGACGCGACAGGAAAAGCCTTGTTGTATGCTTTCAAAAAATAAGGCGGAGGGATATTTTAAATCGCGCTCACCTGAATGAATCTGATGATTAAAACCCAATTGTTTCTTGCAGATTTTTTGAAATGTGTTGAAAAAAACAACAGAAGATCTATCTTACGAAAAAAAGGGAGGGCTTTGTGCTGGATAAACTCATTAAGAATCGCTTTGTATTAGGATTAAGCTTATGTTCTTTGATTAGTATGATGTCGCCCGGCTGCGCGGGCCTTCCTCCGTCAACTCTTCATCCGATTCTTATCAAAGTAGAAGAATGTTTGAAGAAAAATGAGTCTACGGCGGGACAAGATCAATGTCTTCAAGATGAACTTAAAGACTGGGACACAGAACTCAATAAGGTTTATAATCAACTCATGGGATCTCTCAAAACGCCAAAGCTCAAAGATTCCTTAAAAACATCTCAACAAGCTTGGCTCTCTTTTCGCGATCAAGAATTCGCGTTTTTACGCGCCTACTACAGTCAACAAGACGGAACAATATGGAGCATTGTGGCGGGTAAAATGTTAGCTGATATCGTTAAAGATCGTGTTAAAGAGTTGTATAAAACACTTGAATCGCTTGATATGGCAGGAGACAATAGTAAAAACTATTCATTTGAGAACCAGGCTTAGGAAGACAAGTCAATTGTTTCACGTGAAACAATATATTTTAATAAAATGGAATAAAAATGATTCGTCTTTATGCCCCCTCTCCCCTTATCGACTGCCAAAACATCTCACTTTCTGAATCTCAAAGTCATTATATTCAAAAGGTGATGCGTCTTAAGGAAGGGGATGAGGTTTTGGTATTTAATGGGACGCACGGAGAATGGCTGGCCAAAATTACAGCGAACCTTAAAAAATCCACAACCCTTCTTCTCGTCTCACAAACGCGCCCTCTGCAAGAGGAGGGAGATCTTTGGTTGTTGTTTTCTCCTTTGAAATCAAAGCGACAGGAGTTTTTAGAGGAAAAAGCCACAGAATTGGGAGTCTCTCATCTGTGGCCTGTTCGATGTGACCGCACCTCTATTCCTAAAATAAATATTGAAAAGATGGAAGCGCATACAATTGAAGCTGCCGAGCAAAGCAAGCGTCTTACGGTGCCTGTGATCAAGCCCTTAACATCTCTTTCTGATCTTCTCAAAAATTGGCCGGAGGAGAGGACCCTTATTTTTGGGGATGAAACCTTAACCGCGCCCTCTCTTGGAGCGTTGAAAATTGAACCTCAAAAATCTTATGCCTTTCTGGTGGGGCCAGAAGGGGGATTTTCGCCTCAAGAATTGAGTCTGTTGCGCTCTCATCCAAAGGCCCAAGGCGTGACCCTTAATCCCCATATTCTGCGCGCTGAGACAGCCGCCCTTGTGGGCCTTTCTTACCTTCAAGTGAGACTGGGTATTTAAGAAAAAGAAACTTTTTCTTCTTTTAACCGAAAAGCAATGGAGAGGATTTTCTGGAAATTTCTTTCCTTAAACGTCCACGCCTTAACAGCGTCTAAGGCAGCCTTATCAAGAAGTGCATGCCCAGAACTTTTGTGAAGACTGGCTTCTATCACGTGCCCTTCTTTGTTTGTTTTAACATGTAGACACACAACCCCTTCTTGGCGGCGCTTGCGACACACCCAGGGATAGGAGGGAAGGGGGTGATGAGGTTGAGTTCGACGCACTTCGTCATTACGAGCGTAGCGAAGCACTCCAGTTATTGTTGGTTTTCTGGGTTGCTTCGGCTCCTGTGGAGCCTCGCAATGACGGTTATATTTGTCATCCCCGTCCATCCCGTTGTTATCTCTGCCCCCCCTCATGTCATCCCTGCGTAGGCGGGGATCCAGAGGCCGAGTGGAAGGGGGCTGAACCTTTTTTAAGGAGGGCGACAGCGTTCTTACGACGGCTGATGTCTTTTGTAGAGATTCTCCTGGATCCCCGCCTGGGCGGGGATGACATGGAGAGGATTGCGATTGACAAGGAGGAGATGACATGACCCACGCCACCTCAAAAGCAACCGGCCCCTCTGGGGAAACTTTTAAAAAAGAAGGGATTAACAACACGGCCAAAAGCCCATGAAGGCTAAGAGAAACAAGGGTGGAAAGAATAAGAGGGTGAGTCTTTATATATCTCATGTCTTCGCCTCAACCCCAAAGAAAAAGGCACGGCCCCTTACGCCGTATCCAAAAACATCCTCGTAGTGTGTATTGCCAAGATTTTCAACGCGCAAAAATAAGGAGGCCTGAGGATTTACATCATAAGCTCCCCCTATGGTAACGAGGCCATAGGGAGAAAGTGTTTGCTTTGTAACGCTATCCTTTTTTTCCGTGACGCCATAGGCTTGGACAAAAAAGGAAAGGTCCGGAAGGGCTTGCCAATGGAGTTCTCCAGCGCCTTTAAAGCTTGGAATTAGGGGAGATTTGTGATTGCGAGGGAAATCGCGGGCGTGGGTGAGAGTAAGGGCGGCTTTCATCTCAAGAGTCTTGAGAGGCTTTAAGGAGAAGGCCATCTCAACACCCTGTGTGAAACGCTCTTCTCCATTGAAGCGTTGCCATGAGCCCCCTGGCATCTGACGAGACAAGGTGATGTTATGAATCGTTGTTAAAAACCCTGTGAGACTTGCTTTTATGGTGTCATTACAAAAGACTTGATCAATCCCCACCTCAAAGCTTTGGCTTGTTTCTGGCTTTAAAAAAGGATTAGGCCTTTGCCAAGGCGTTTGTTGAAAAAGATCAGACAGCACGGGGGGCTTAAAATTTGTGCCATAACTTGTACGGAGCGTTGTGGAAGGGGTCATTTTTTGATCAGCGCCTATGTTGAATGTGACACGGCTTCCTAAAGCTTGATACTGATCCACACGAACACCTCCCTTTAAGGCCGTTGTCTCAAAAGGTTTGAAAGTATGAATTAAGAAAACTCCCCCGTGGGCGCGTTTGTAGAGTTCTGGGATTTTTGCGAGCTCTTGTCCGCCTTCAAGACCACCTAAAAGCGTATGCTGAGAATTGATTTTAAATTCAGACCGATAGGCGAGAAGGGGGTGTTCCCCTGTGGTGAAGGCATGAAAAGAGGGCGTGTCTGTTTTTCGGTGAGTCTGGGCATAAGAGGCCTTAAGAGAATGATCCCACATCTCGCAACCCCATTTGTTTTCAAGGCTTGTGAGGAGAGTTTGCGTGTTACTAAAATTTTGGGCTTCAAAGGGAAGGAAAATATTTCCAACCTTTTTATCTCCATCAAATTGAACCTTCCCTTGAACATATCTGACAATTCCTTCCACTTCCCAATTGTCGGTGAGAGCATAGCCTAGGCGCGAGGAGAAGGTGCCGTTTATATAGTCGTCCCCTTGACGGTTGCCATGAAGGGGATTGGTAAAAGGGTCTGGTCCCCGACTCAGCCCCGCAGCAGTGGCCGAAAAAGTGAGGGGACCTTCTTCTCCTTGGGCGGTTAGGGTGCCGTATTGTGTGTCAAAACTTCCTCTTTCTCCACGCACTTTAACAGAAGGCTTGCCGTATCCGCGTTTAGGAATGAGCTGAATGACGCCTCCCAGCGCTCCTGGACCATAGGCAAGACTTTGGGGTCCTGGTAAAACCTCGACTCGATCAAGGTCTGCGGTGAGAAAATTTGCCAGATCAACGCCCCCGCCGGAGGCTGGATCATTCACATAAATCCCATCCACAAGCACAAGATTTTGAGGAGCGCGCGCGCCTCTCATGGAAAAGTCCACTTGTCGTCCAGGGGGACCATTGGAGATTAAGTTCACACTTGGGGAATAGGTCAACGCTTCCTTAAGAAAGGTTTCCTGATAGGTATCAATCTCTTTAGCTGAGATGATTGTTTCTTTCCCGCCTATGGGTTCGGAAAGAGGAGGGGCTGTGACTTCGTAAATATCTTCCGCAAAGGCAGGCGAGCCGCAAAGAAGCGCGCACAGAAAAAAAGAAAGAGATGGCATGGTATACCTCCGTGAGTGTTGTCCGACAATTGCTTGTCGTCACCACTAACGGGAATCCGTGACTTCTGACGCGCCCCGCGCAAAAGACTGGTGACTCGCTATGGCAGGTCTCCTGACTTGGGCCTCGTCACCTGGACTCCCCCTTCCCGAAGTATTTTACTTCAGTGGGTCTATGGAGTTGGCTCTTCCCTTACAGTTACGGGGGTAGTCACGGGTTTACACCGTGTTCCCTCTTCGGCATTTCTGCACCATATCTATCTTATGAATAGAAGCCTTTTGGGGGAGCTGTCAAGACCTTAGGGGAGTCAAGCTCAGCACCCGACGTTTTTAACCTCTTGTGCTGAGTTAACTGAAGCTTAACCCTTATTGAGTACACTGGATTCACAGAAGCCTTATGCACCGACGCCCTTTTCTGTGGGGTAATCGGGGCATTAACAACATGAAAGGAATATCCTCATGCATAAAAAATTTTACCAGACATCTTTACTCTCCACTTTGGTTCTGACGAGCTTTTGCGGTTTGGGTATAACGAGTCCGAGCTTGGCACAAGACACAGTGACGGTGACAATGGCGCCGCTGTTTCTGGAGGAATACCAGGATGAGAAGCCGATACCGACGGTTGAGCCGTCTGTGGAAGTGAATCTGAACTTGAGTGCGAATGCGAAGGCCAAATGGGATCCGAAAGAGATGGCAGCGGAGGTGACGTTTGATGTGGATAAAATGCACACAGGGGCTGGTGGCGGGCAGGCGGTGGCCGATATGCTTATGGATGATGTCTTCATGCTTAAGTTGACGGTGGACATTCTCGATCCTGTCGACATTGGATTTACAATGAGTCGGTGCGAAACATATCTGGATAGAATCTCGAATAGAGGGTGGGGCGTACCAGCCGGCACCACAGTGGGGGAGTATATTGCCGGGTCAAAGTGGGGCATGAAAGACTACAAAACACCCGCGGACCGGGCATGCTCCTTCGAGCGCGCCAAAGGGTGATCCGTCCTTTCTGAGAGTGAGAACTGAATGAGATGAGCTCTCTCTGCTGACAGGAGTTGGGGCGTGGATTCACGAGGTTTGGGAGGGCAATACCCTCTGTGCCAGTGAGAGTGTTGCTTCAGTGGGTTTATGGAGTTGGCTCTTCCCTTACAGTTACGGGGGTAGTCACGGGTTTACACCGTGTTCCCTCTTCGGCATTTCTGCACCATATCTATCTTATGAATAGAACGTTTGAAGGTGAGCGTCAAGGGTGTTGAGGAGAGTATCCTAATTCAACGCTTGGATGGATTTCATTTGGTTTTTTTATTGAAAAACGAGTTCGTATGAGTTTTCTCATTGGAATCTCAAATCCTTTGTAGATACCAATAGAGATCAAGAACACAAACAATATCTGAATGAAAAGTCTCCAATAAAGATCAATCCCATGCACCCTCGGGACAAAGAGAAAGAAGATATGTAACATATAAATGCTGTAGCTAGCATCTCCTAATAAGAGAACGAATCTATTTTCAAAAATTTTCTTAAAAATTAGAGCATTGCTACTACATATCAGGTAAATGAGTGCTGCTATTCCTGGAGACAGAATAAACCCTGTAGCTATCATTTTCCAAAAAGAGTCATCATATGAATATATAAATAGTAAATAAAAAATAGCACCAAAAAATAGTAATATTTTTACCCAATAATTTTCTTCTTTTTCCTTGATGAGAATATATTGGCTCACAAGACATCCTATAAAAAACTCTGGAAGACGAGTTAAGAAGAGTTGAACCCATATTTTTGTTATTGTATATTCAGGAATCATATAAAAAAATATATAAAAAAGGATATATCCAAGGAGGAAGATAGAAAAAAAACTTAATGCAAGTGTCTTCATTTTATTTATTGAAATAATAAATAAAGAGAAGGGGATATATATTAAATAAAGAAACATTTCTGTGCTTAAAGACCAAGCACACCCTATTAAAGACATGGCGAATATATTATGGGTAGCTCCCTCAAAAAAAACAGGGTACCAACTTTGGGATAAGGTTAAATAATAAGGTAAATATATTAGAAACTTTGAGCAATCTGCATTAATGGCTAGACAAAAAAACACCATAACTAAGTAAAGTGGATATATTCTGGCTATTCTTGATATAATATAGTTAAATATATGATAGTTTTTTTTCTGGCTGAGTTGATCATGATAATTCCAATGAATGACAAATCCACTTAAAACAAAAAAAGTTGTCATCCCAAAGGAAGCAAACTTTATAAGGAACGGGCCGTATGAAGCATCTTCATAACTTACATAATGGCCCAGTAAATGGACTGTGAAAATACACATAGCTGCTATAAACCTTAAAGATGTTAGCGCAGGAATTTGAGTTTTCATATAATGCTTCTTCGTATTTCTATATCAGTAGTTTTTTATATAGATTTTTTCAGCCCACTATGCAAGAGAGAAGACCCCATGTGTTACACTCTTGATAACTTCCGGCAGAATATGATCTACATTTTTGAACCCGCTGCGAAAGTCTGAGATTAAGACGAGGAGAAGGGATTGGAGAGAGTTGTGAGGTGGTTTTTTAGATTTTAGAAGTGATTTAGGGAGTTTTTCTTAACTTTTTGCCTTTTTTTAAAGCATTTTAGTCAACTTCAG
>JACPNY010000025.1 GCA_016185255.1 Pseudomonadota bacterium | reverse complement strand
GTCAGCCCCTTTATTCTCCCCTGATCCCTGTGTCTGTAAGCTGTTGCAAGCTCGTAAACATCGGTGATAACAGAGGGCGAATTTGTCGTTTGAGTTTCGGAAAGAATGTGAGCAACTGTTTGTTGGTCATATTTTTCACGTATGGATTTTCTTGCTTCACTTTTTTTATCACGAGCAGAAATGGGCGGTAAAAATTCGCCATCATTTTTAAAAGCACTGAGAAGAGCGGCGTAAAAGTTCTGCTTTGTTTGTCCGCGATGCTGTTGAATCTTTCGGGTGCAGTAGGCCTGCCACTGCTCAGTCGTTTCTAAGGAAGCACGTGTTCCTTTGCTATAAACATCCGTGACCCCTAAGGAAAGGAAAGAAACTGAAACAAGAAGGAAGTATTTAAACATCTTTGTACTCACAAATTAATATCATTAACTAAAACGTAAGAAGTCTATAAAAGATTGTCAATAGCATAAGTTGAAAACTACAAAATTCAAACGATGAAAAAAGTTTTCAACGCCCCCTCACTTTGGTATCATGCCAGTAAAAACAGGGAGAAAACCAATGAAACTTTCACTCTTTCTCGCAAAAGTCCTCGGTCTTTATATGACAGTCCTTAGCATAGGCCTGCTTATACACGCGAAAAAGATGAAATCTATCCTCATGGATTCCATGGACTCCCCTCCCCTTTTATTAGTCTCAGGTGTAATAGCTCTTATTGTAGGGCTTCTTATCGTTATTTCCCATAATATGTGGGCATCAGACTGGAGAGTCCTCATCACCATCATTGGGTGACTTGCTCTTACAAAAGGCTTTGTTTTGATTATGTTCCCACAAGTCACCGTTGATATAAGCAAAAAATGGTTACAAAATGATATGCTTTATTATACCACCATGATCATCGATCTTTTCGTGGGGGTATACCTTATTTTTACTGGGTTCTCTTTAAATCCATTTTAAAGAAATATAGCAAACACACTTTAATAATGGACCTAAATATCTAAGGTTTTACCTCTCCCCTTTGGGAATCTCTTCCCCCTCTGAAGCGCCCGTGCTATAAGCCATAGAATGACGTCTCAAGTGCAGAAAAATATGTCCACAGAGGACCACGAAATTACAGATCCTGTGTATGTGGAGCAAACCCGCTCCTTAAATCCCGCTCAGCGCCAAGCTGTGGAGACAACAGAAGGTCCTCTTTTGGTTTTAGCCGGAGCGGGCACAGGAAAAACACGGGTTTTGACAACCCGTCTTGCCGCCATTCTCTTAAGCCGCAAAGCTTGGCCATCTCAGGTCTTAGCGGTAACCTTTACAAACAAGGCTGCACACGAAATGCGGGAGCGAGTGGCTCACCTCATTGGTGGCCCTGCGGAAGGATTATGGCTTGGAACGTTTCACTCCATTTGTGTGCGTATTTTAAGACGCCATGCCGAGCTTTTAGGCCTCCAAAGTTCGTTTACGATTTTGGATACAGATGATCAGCTACGCCTTATCAAACAAATTATCAAAGCCGAAGAGATCGACGAGAAAAAATTTGCCCCGCGGGTCCTCGCGTCCTGCATTAGTCGCTGGAAAGATCGCGCCCTTCCCCCTGCAAAAGTCACGACCCCTGCGTCTGACTTGGAGAAAATAGCACTCCACGTCTATAGATTTTACCAAGATCGCCTGAAGGTATTAAATGCCGTTGATTTTGGAGACCTTATCCTTCTGTGTTTAAAGCTTTTTACGGATCATTCCGATGTGCTTGCTCAGTATACAACGCAATTCCAGTATATTTTAGTGGATGAATATCAAGACACGAACGTAGCTCAATATCTTTGGCTTCGTCTTTTAGCACAAGGCACGGGAAATATTTGCTGTGTCGGCGATGATGACCAATCCATCTATGGATGGCGAGGGGCTGAAGTCGGGAATATCTTACGCTTTGAAAAGGATTTCCCGGGAGCTACCATTATTCGCCTTGAACAAAATTACCGCTCTAATGCCCATATCTTGGGAGCAGCGTCCTCCCTTATTGCTCAAAATGCTGGGCGATTTGGAAAAACATTATGGACCGACGCCGACGGAGGCGAAAAGGTTCATGTTCAAGGGGTATGGGATGGAGAAGAAGAAGCACGCCTCATTGGGGACAAGGTGGAAGACCTGCAACGAAAAGGTCAATCCCTCAACCAGATGGCTATTCTTGTGCGCGCGGGCTTTCAAACCCGTGAATTTGAAGAACGGTTTCTCACCCTTGGAATTCCCTATCGCGTTATTGGAGGCTTGCGATTTTATGAACGCCTTGAAATTCGCGATGCCTTAGCTTACATGCGCATTGTAGTTCAGCCCAACGACAGCCTCGCTTTTGAACGAATTATGAACACACCCAAGCGCGGCATTGGCACAAGCACCCTTCAAACACTCCATCAATATGCCAGATATGAAGAAGTCTCCCTTCCTGAAGCCACGTTGCGTCTTATGGAAACGGACGAGCTGCGCGGCAAAGCCAAGACAGCGCTTCAGGGGCTTTTCTATGATATTGGAAGGTGGCGTCAACAAATGACCGTACTTCCCCCCGGAGACTTGGCTCGCATTATCTTGGATGAATCAGGATATACAGGCATGTGGCAAGCGGACAGATCTCCTGAAGCCCCAGGACGTCTTGAAAACCTTAAGGAATTTGTGAATGCGCTTGAGGAGTTCGAAAGCCTTCCCGCCTTTTTAGACCATGTGAGTCTTGTCATGGAAAACATCACCAACACAAGCGCTGAGATGGTGAGCATCATGACACTCCACAGCGCCAAAGGTCTTGAGTTTAATACGGTTTTCTTAACAGGATGGGAGGAAGGTCTTTTTCCCCATCAACGCGCCTTGGGTGAGACAGGAGAGGCCGGCCTTGAGGAAGAACGACGATTGGCGTATGTAGGCCTTACTCGTGCGCGGGAGCGAGCCATTATTACATTTGCAGCCAACAGGCGCATTCACAACCAATGGCAATCCAGTGTCCCGTCCCGTTTCATTGAAGAGCTTCCTCTTGATCATACAAACCACTTCACCATCGGGGGAAGAACCCAATCTTTTCTCCGAGCCCCAACCCCTAAACTCCCTACCCCTCCCTCGCGCCCTTCTGGAGAGAAAAAGTTTCACGTGAAACAACGGGTCTTCCATCTTAAGTTCGGCTATGGATGCATAGTCGGGATTGAAGGCGATAAGCTCGAGATTAATTTCGATCACACAGGCCGCAAAATGGTCATGAAAAGCTTTGTGGAGAGTGCGGAATGATTTCTAACTTATCTCTAGTTTGCTTCGGAGCTTTCGCTCCTCGCAATGACGTTCTTTTTTTGTCATTGCGAGCGAAGCGAAGCAACCCAGTCTTAGGATAACCAGATCATGCCTCTGACCCAACTTGAATGCTCTGTTGATGAAGCCATAGCCGAAGAGCTCTCCTCTTTCCTAGAAGAAGAGGCCCTTAGCCTTACGTGGTATGAAAAAAAACCAGAACAATGGGTGTTTCAGGCTGTGTATCAGCCCTCCTCCGAAGAAACACTTAAAAAGCAAATGCTTCGCTTTTTTAAAGAAAAAGACCTTCCCCTCCCAAGCATAACATCACGCCCTGTTCCCCAGGAAGATTGGGTCGCAGCCGTTTACCGAGACTCTCCTCCCCTCACTATTGGGCGATTTTATATCTATGGATCCCATATCCAAAATGATCCTCCCACAGGCCTTATTCCTCTCCGCGTTGATGCGGCCACAGCCTTTGGATCGGGTCAGCATGAATCAACGGAAGGGTGCCTGAGAGCCCTTACCTTGCTTACGGAACACCAGTCCTTTCACCACCCCTTAGACATGGGATGTGGTTCAGGAATCCTGGCGCTTGCTATGGCACATTTATGGAAAACTCCTGTTCTTGCCTGTGATAATGACCCAGAGTGTGTCCGTGTTACTCTTGAGAACGCGCGTCTTAATCACCTTGAAGATTTTCTTACAGCTCAACTGAGTGAAGGATTTACCTCCCTTAAAGGTAAAACTTTTGATATAATAACGGCTAACATCCTGGCAGGCCCCCTGTGCCACATGGCGGGGGAAGCTTCAAAGGCCTTAAAACCAGGAGGATATATTGTGCTAGCGGGCCTTCTCAACCGTCAAGCAGAAGACGTAATTGATGCCTATCGAAGCGCAGGCATAAAGCTCGTGGATCAACTTTTTATAGGCGATTGGTCAACTTTGATTATGCGGAAATAAAATTATGGACAAACTAAAAGCCCTCCGAGACTTTATGAAAGCAGAAGAACTTGCAGCCCTCCTCATTCCCCGCACCGATGAATTTCAGGGTGAGTATATTTCTCCATATGCCGAAAGGTTGAAATGGATGACGGGATTCACTGGATCTGCAGGATTTGCGGTGATTACCCAAGATAAAGCTGCTTTTTTTACAGATGGACGCTATACCCTACAAGCTCAAGAAGAAGTCCCTGTTTATTATGAGCAGTATGATTTTTCTCACAAAACACCCTCCCACTGGGTGGCAGAAAATCTCTCCCTCGATGAAAAGATCGGCTATGACCCATGGCTTTTTACGGAAGCCCAAATCCAACATTATAAACAGCCTCTTATCCCTTTAGATCCCAATCCTATTGATGCTCTATGGACGGACCGTCCTGCTCCTCCTCAAGATTTCATTCAAATTCACCCTCTCTCCTATGCGGGAGAAAGTAATGAAAGCAAGCGCAAACGCATAGGAGCGGCACTTAAGGCGGATCATGTACTAATTACGGCCTGTGATTCCATTGCATGGCTTTTGAATATCCGGGGGAATGATGTGCCCCATACGCCCCTTGTGCATAGTGTATGCGTACTTCATCGAGATGGGACTTACGATCTTTTTGTGGACTTGGATAAAATCAATGGAAAAGTTTTTAATTACTTTCGCGAAGGAGGGGGACGAGCCATTGATATACGGCAACTCCTTACGCATCTCAAAGCGCTTAAAGGAAAGTGCCAAGTAGATCCTCACACAACGCCTGTCATCTTTAGTCAAACTTTGGAAGAAGCGGGCATACCCATTCATCGAGACACAGACCCATGCATCCTCCCCAAAGCTCTTAAAAATGCCGTGGAAATCCAAGGAGCTTTCCAAACGCACATTCAAGATGGCTTGGCTCTTTGTCGTTTTTTTGCGTGGCTTGACGCTCAACCCCTACAAGGGGAAACAAGCGAACTGAGTGCTGCTCACAAACTCGCCGAATTCCGCAAAAAAGGGGACCACTTCAAAGACCTTAGCTTTGAAACAATTTCAGGTTTTGGATCCCATGGCGCCATCGTTCATTACCGGGTAACGCCTGACTCCGATATTCCTTTAAAACGGGACGGCCTTTATCTCGTAGATTCAGGAGGCCAGTATTTAACAGGAACAACAGATGTCACCCGTACCCTTGCTTTGGGAGACCCAACACCTGAACAAAAAGATCGGTACACCCGTGTTCTAAAGGGTCATATCGCTATTGCCCAGGCTGTTTTTCCAAAAGGAACAGCTGGAATTCAACTGGATGGATTTGCCCGTCAATTTTTATGGCAAATAGGCTGTGATTATACCCACGGCACCGGTCATGGGGTGGGAAGTTACCTCGGCGTTCATGAAGGCCCTCAACGGCTGTCCACATGGGCCGCCAATGAACCTTTACGCCCTGGAATGATTCTCTCAAATGAACCAGGGTATTATAAGGAAAATGCTTACGGAATCCGCCTTGAAAGCCTTATCACAGTCATTGAAAAGCCAAAATGTACGGACTTTTATGGCTTTGAAACACTTACGCTGGCTCCCTTTGATCTAAAGCTCATGGATTTTTCTTTGCTTACGAAAGCAGAAACAAGCTGGATCAAGGCTTACCATACCCGAATTTTCACGACCCTTTCTCCTTATTTGGATGAGGAAACGAAGACGTGGCTTAAAAAGATCGATTCTTCTTTCCCCTCTTCTTCTTGACTCTGATCTATAAATAAGAAATCATAGGGAGATAAATAAATAAAAATAAGGAACTTCCCATGATTAAGAGTATTCTTGTCGCTTTGGACGAGTCTCCCTCAAGTGACTCTGCAAAAACGCTGGGCGTTCGCCTGGCTAAGTCTTACAAAGCCTCTCTGTCAGGGATTGGAATTTTAGACGAGCCGTGGATTGCCGCCCCAGAAGCCATTCCCTTGGGAGGTGCTGCCTTTAAGGTAGAACTTGACAAACAGCTTTTGGCTGATGCGAGGCTCCACATAACTAAACTTGAAAAAGCTTTTATTGACTCTTGCAAAAACCAAGGTATTTCTTGTTCTATTATTGATGCTACAGGTGTCCCTTCTTATGAAATTGAACATTTTCTTATTGAACATGATGTTCTTATTATAGGAAAGGATGCGAACTTTCATTTTTCCTCTACCCCAGAGACAACTACCTCCGTAAGGCAATTGCTTAAAGATAACCCTCGTCCTGTGATCGTAACAAGCGCGCAGCTTCCCCATCAGGACAGTCCTGATATCCTGGTCGCTTTTGATGGAACTTTTGCCGCCTCCAAAGCCCTCCATATAGCCATTTTAATTGGTATTTTCCACGGAAAAACTGTGCATATTGCAAGCGTGAGCAATGATGAGGAAGAAGCACGAGATTATGTGAACATCGCCGCCAAGCTTTGTCATAACCATGGGGTCAATACGCATCTCCACTTCTTAATTTAATAGAAGGGATTAATCCTTCCCTCCTTATCATGGGAGCCTATGGTCATGGGGGTTTAAGTCACTTTTTTCGGGGGTCTTGCGTTGAGGATCTTTTAGCATCTACAGATATCCCCATATTTTTCTTTCATTAGTTTAATCTTGACAAAATAAAATTTGACCCTACATCTCTTGTAGTGATGATTTTTTAATTTTGATTTGAGGGGTTTCTTTTATGAAAAAAATATCTTTAAGTCTTTTTGTGCTCATAACAATGATGAGCTTCACCCCCGTCCATTCTATGGATGACTCAGACTGGGAAGTAATTGCTGATAAAAAAACTGTTCAAATCTATCCAAAAAATGGAGCTTATGAACAAAACAAAGGTTTTTCTAATCTTTACGGGGGTGTTTTGCCAAAAGCCCCAGTAATTCAGAGCTATATGCCAAAGGATCATTCTAGTATATTGCAGACATCCTCTCTTTTTATGCATATTCCTCTCGCATACGCTTCAAATCTCCCTTCTCCTATTCAGGAAGGATTCAAGGAGGATAACGTTGGGCCTAATGGGATTAAAATTTTTGTAGTGGGACAAACTTGCCCACTAAAGTTCGATGAGTATCATCATGGCTTTTATCCACAGTATGGGACTGATCCTTTAGCCCCCCAGAAAGGGGCCTACTTTGCTATTAGAAATCCAAAAATTAGGGTACTTTATAGTGATTCTCAACAAGTAAAGCTTTATTATATTGATCGCAAAGAGTCTCCTCAAACTCTGGAAATAAAAGATGAAGAGAAGTGTGCAATGAGCACAGTTTCAAGTGTCCAAAGTGTGATTCATCCTGAATGCACGGGTGATCATCAGAAACCCTGTGTACATATTGGGGGGTGTATGCAAGTCATTTCTCCTCAACCTGTTGGTCTTTCTGGTCTTTCTGAGGTTATAGGTCAAAGTTTTTGGTCAGTTGTTTCTTATAATGATGGATACTCAAATCAAGCAATTGCAACGTTGCACCTTATTTTTGATGAGGATCAACAGCAAGATTTCGAAGATATGATAAGGGTTTCACTTCCCTCTGTTGAAAATCAAACGGCTGATCTTGGGACGAATAAATTAATCCAATTATTGGGTCAGGCAAAAGAACTCCCTGGGTTTAAAGACCGCGGAGGACACTTCATAAAACTTCTTAGCATGTTCAATAAATAACCATTTCGATATAAGAATGCCTAAAGCCGGAATGACACTAGTATTTTTTCAACCTTTTATCAGGATGTCGAGCCCGCCAAAGCGTCATATGCGGCGTGTAGTTTTGAGGCTCAGTATTCTCATTCAAGTGGAAAGAACCGTTCGATAACTCCTCCACCTTCTTAAAAAGCCAACGATTTATTTCCTTTAAGTGTTGTGCTGCTTGAGGCGTTGGCTCAAACACGATGACATGACCAAAAAGGTGGGTTGCTTTTTCAACTTCGTAGAGAGGAAAATGGGGATCAATATGGTCTTGTAAAGCCGTGGTGATTTTTTCTCCCAAAGCTGTCGCCTCATTTTCTGAAGTGATTTTTTCAATAAACCCAACCGTACAGTGAAACTTTGGGTGTTTACGCGCCTCTCCCACACTCTCAAGAAGACGCCTGATCTTTTCTTGATCTTCTAGGGAAACATTTATTTTGATGGCAAGTGACGGCATGAAGGGATACGTCTAATGACTAAAATGGCGTCCCCTACGGGATTCGAACCCGTGTTGCCGCCGTGAGAGGGCGGTGTCCTAGGCCTCTAGACGAAGGGGACTTATAGCTTGCCTTGTACCTGAACTCTTCTCCTGAATCAACCCTCTTCCAGATCCGTGTTTGTAAAATCTTAACCTTTTTCTGATATCCCTCATAGAAACACGCGTCATTTAAAGGAAGAGACTCATGAAATTTTTATGGATGCCCATTGCGGCTTTGATGTGTATTTCAGCTTCTTATGCCAGAGAGTATTCTCCTTGTCATGAAAAGTGCTTTCTATCAAAAGCAAGCTGCAATGACAGAAAGTCGCATACCTTTAATTCGTGTGAGCCTGAACTTATGGCCTGCAAAGCCAGCTGCGAGAGTGGAAAGCCTCACGAAGCCTATCGAGAGAGCCCCGCTCTTGAGATCGCCCTTAACCCTGTTATGGATGTGGACTTGTTCTAAGTTCTAATCGTGTCAAGCCATAAGTTGCTCCAATAATCATAAAGCTCCCCAAAATTATCCAAAAGGTAGGAACTTCTCCAAAAACAAGATAGCCCACAGGAATGGCAAAACACATCCGTGTATATTCAAACGGCGCAAGATAAGAAGGGTTTGCATATCTTAATGCCGTCACAGAACAGTATTGAGAAAAAACGCCCACGCCCCCAATCACCCCCAGCGCCATCAGGTCATAGGAAGACGGTGTCTCCCAAACGCTGAGCGCCAATATCCCTGCAATAAACGTAGTCACCGTATTGGCATAAAGCATAATGGTAAGGGTACTCTCCGTGCGCGACAGAAGTTTTACACAAATGATGGAGAAGGCCGCGAAAAGATTTGCTAAGAGCTCAACCCACACCCCAACTCCTACGGACATTTCATCGGGACGAACCATGACAATAACTCCCAAATATCCAAATAAAATCAAGCCCCACTTTGGAAGAGAGATAGAGTCCTTTAAAAGCAGCATTGACAGGACAGTTGTAAAGAGCGGTCCCGTCATTCCAATGGAAGTGGCAAGCGCAAGGGGTAAATTACGGTAGGCATAATAAGTACATGCCATAGCAATTCCTACGCATATAACCCGCGTTATATGGAGGAGAGGGCGTGATGTGATGAAGCCTTTGATACCTGCTGACATGACAAAAGGACTGAAAAAAATCAACCCAAAGAAATAGCGCATAAATAAAATGATAAGGCTATTTACATCCGGAGAGAGAGTTTTTGCAAAAGCCATAGCTGTGCTGAAGCTGAACGCCCAGAGCAACATAAAGGCTGCCCCTATGAGCTTTGGCGAAACTCCTCGGTTCAGAATAGCGACTTGGGTTGCACTCATAAGCTAGCGTCTTGCACTGCACTTTTGGGCTCTTTAAAAGCTTTGATACGACCACATACCTTGTCCATCAAAATGGCCAAAGCTCCATTAGAAAGAACGTTTGTTGTTGTTATGAACGGATCACATAAAATGTAAAGGGTGGTGATAAGACCGCACATGGAATCCGTAAATCCAAAATGACTTTCTAAAATAGGGAGCAAAACAATGATCTCTCCTCCAGGAACAGAGGCCACCGCGAATTTTGCAACCATGTAATACATAGAAAACAAAAGGAAAGTGGAATAACTCATAGGATCAAATCCATTAATTGCATAGACAGCTGCGATTAAAAGAGGAACAGCCACCGAATCTCCAACGTGATGGATGTTAACTGTTGCGGGGATAACAAACTGAGCCACGGCTTTGTTTTTTGTGTTTTTCTCAGCTGCTTCTAAGGTAAGCGGCAGAGTGGCCGCACTGGACATGGTTGACATAGCAACAAGTCCAGAGGGGAAGACATTTTTCAAAGAATTTTTGACATGCTTTATATTTCCCAAATTGGCCTTAAAGTAAAAGAAGAGCATTGATATCACTTGCATGACAACAATCAAGCCAATCATTGGCCCATACCCCGTAAACATTTCCACAAGGGACTCGTCATGGTGAATTTTTAATAAAAATCCAATGACATAAAGAGGGACAAGCGGGATAAAAACTTTCGTTAATGCTCCCTGCACCTTGTTTTTAAGCACATCTCCCCAAGCAACAAGTCTGTCATTTCCCCAAAAAGCTCCATAAAGCCCTGCAAGTGTCCCGACAAGAAGCGCTATATCTGTGCTTATGAGGCGGGGGTAAGGAACGGTAAAAAAAGGCGTAAGCTGGGGCAAAGTAGAGGCAGTTTGCTGAACTGCATTAGCCGCATGATAACCTAGGTAAGGTAATCCTATATCTCCTGAGAGGTAACCAACCTGGGTAAAGAGAAAATTTGAGGCAACCACAAAACTTAAGATCATAACAATCAAGAGAGGCGCCTTCTTTTGAAAAGAAGAAAGACAGGAAAAAATAAAAGCAAAAACAATAAGGGGCATACAGAAAATCAGGGTCTCTTTCATGAAAATGCTAAGGGTAAAAAAGGCACGCTGCATCCACTCAGGAATCCCATCACCAAACAACATAATAAAGACAATAGAAAGCACCAATTTTATAATCAGACCAAACTCTTTCATTTTGTTCCCTCTCAATTTATTTCCATTACTGACCTAAATCTACAATGACAGAAGTACGTTATATAACTTTCATCACCTTGAGAAGGAGTATTCTTGACTTTACCCTCTTTCTCAGCGTATACAGCACAAAGTATTTATAAGTAGGAGATAGGAACGTGAAGCGCACTTTTCAACCCAGTATTCTTATTCGCAAGCGTCGTCATGGCTTCCGCGCCCGCATGGCAACCGTTGGAGGTCGCAAAATCATTGCGCGGCGAAGAGCAAAAGGCCGCGCACGTCTGAGTGCATAATAACCCTCCCTTGGAACGACTCAAAAAACGTTCAGAATTTTTAGCCGTTGCAAAGACAGGAGATCGATGGGTAACTCCTGCTTTTGTTATCCAAGTCTGCAGACGAGCTCTTGAAGGAAGCGCGCGCTATGGAATTACAGCCAGCCGAAAGATCGGGGGTGCTGTGGAACGAAATCGCGCCAAAAGACGTCTCCGAGCTCTTATAAGACAGATTTTGCCTTTGCACGCATGCCCCGGGACAGATTATGTCCTTATTGCTCGAGAAGAAATTTTACGGAGAACTTTTGCGTGTATGGCTCAAGAGCTAGAAGAGGGCTTATTACGCCTACAGAGGCGCTCATGAAAACCTTGCTTCACTTTTTTTTAAAATCTCTTGTTTATTTTTACCGCGGAGTTATTTCCCCTTTGCTCCGTCCTCGGTGCCGATTTTTGCCTACTTGTTCCGAGTATGCTCTTGACGCCCTTAATCGTTATGGTCCTTATAAGGGGAGTATTTTAGCTTTAAAAAGACTTTGTCGCTGTCATCCCTGGGGAGGACACGGCTTTGATCCGGTTAGGGAAGACGAACCATGAACGACCAAAAAAACTTCTTTATTGCCATTTTCCTCTGCTTTGCCATTTTGCTAGGGTTCCAGTATCTTGTGCCTTCTTCTCCTGAAAAAAAGCACGAGGTGCCCTCCCCTCAAACAACGCAGCAAATTCCCACTCCTCAGCCCACTCAAAAAGTAACCCGCGATGAAGCGCTAACGTCTACTCCCCAGCGCATATCTATTAAAAACAACAGCGTCCGCGGATCGCTTAATCTTGAGGGAGCTCTTTTTGATGATTTAACATTGACGCAATATCATGAGACGGTAAATCCAAAAAGTCCAGAAATAGTCCTTCTTTCCCCTTCCACAACACCTCACGGCTATTACGCCTCCTTTGGGTGGGTGGAAAGTCCGGGCATAGCACTGCCTACGGAAAAAACTGTATGGAACACGAATGGGTTGCAGTTAACTCAGCAAACGCCTATCACACTCACCTGGGACAACGGTCAGGGTTTTTTGTTTCAGCAAGTTATTTCTGTTGATGAACATTATATGTTTACAATTACCCAAAAGGTGACGAACTCAGGTGCTGTTAACGTGTCTCTTACTCCCCAAGGGACTCTCGCTCGCCAGGGAGACCCAAAGTCTTCAGGATTTTTTATACTCCATGAAGGTCCCGTTGGGGTTTTTGATGGAAAACTTAATGACCCAAGTTATGACGATATTTCTAAAACGGGCACTCTTCAAAATCCAGAAGCAAAGGGTTGGCTAGGGCTTACAGACAAATATTGGCTTGTCTCCCTTATTCCCGATCCTGAAGCGACAATTACCTCTGCCTACACGCGTCAAGGAACGGGAGAGGCAACCCTTATTACAGCCCATTATCATCGAGATCCCCTGTCTCTTGCCCCGGGGAAAAGCCTTGAAGTCACAAATCATTTCTTTGCTGGTGCCAAGGTTTTAAGCCTGCTGGATGGGTATGAAGAAACTCTTGGGATTAATCATTTTGACTTAGCCGTTGACTTTGGCTGGTTTTACTTTCTCACAAAACCCATTTTTTATGCGCTTGAGTTTCTTAAAGGCCTTTTAGGGAACTTCGGCCTTGCCATCTTAGCACTCACAGTTATCTTAAAACTCGCCTTCTTGCCCCTTGCGAATAAGTCCTATGCGTCTATGGGAAAAATGAAAGAACTCCAGCCAGACATTGAGAAAATTCGAGAGCGGTACGCAGATGACCGCTTAAAAATGAATGAAAAAGTCATGGAACTTTATAAGCGCGAAAAAGTTAATCCCATGGCCGGATGCTTGCCGATGATTATTCAAATCCCCGTATTCTTTGCTCTTTATAAGGTTTTATTTGTCAGCATTGAAATGCGGCAAGCTCCTTTTTATGGCTGGATTCATGATCTCTCCGCTCCTGATCCAACGAGTGTTTTCAACCTTTTTGGCTTAATTCCATGGGATCCTCCCTCCTTCCTTATGCTTGGAGCTTGGCCGTTAATTATGGGGGGCACTATGTTCTTGCAACAAAAGATGAGCCCTCCTCCTGCGGATCCTACACAAGCAAAGATGTTTCTCTTGATGCCGATTTTCTTTACTTATCTTTTGGCGCAATTCCCCGCAGGGTTGGTTATTTACTGGACCTGGAACAATATCCTTTCCATAGGACAACAATGGGTCATCATGAAGCGCGCAAACAAGAAAAAGGTAAAAAAGAATGCCGCCAAAGCCTGAGGATTTTCCCCGCTGGCTTTTTGCACAAGAGTGCACCTTTGTAACAGGCGCAGATAAGGTTGAGTCCCTCCCCGATCCTTCTCTGCCCGAGATTGCCTTTGCAGGCCGCTCAAATGTGGGAAAATCTAGTCTTATCAATGCCCTTTTGGGACGAAAAAGCCTAGCACGCGTATCTCATACACCAGGGCGCACTCAACAACTTAACTTTTTTCTCTTAGGCAAACGATTTTATATTGTTGATATGCCCGGCTATGGCTATGCAGCTGTTTCAAAAGCTAAAATAAAAATATTCTCTCAGCTTATTCAAGATTATTTAAGGGGCCGGGTTCCCTTAAAGCGCGCCTTCCTCTTGATTGATAGTCGCCACGGCTTTAAGCCACCGGACCTTGTGGTTATGGAGTTGCTCGATAAAGCCGCCGTCTCTTACCAAATTGTGCTCACCAAAGGAGATAAGGTTTCTCCTGCATCTCTTGAAACTCTTGTTGAGTCTTTGACCGCAGCTCTGAAAAAACATCCCGCCGCCTTTCCTACACCCTTGATAACCAGTTCTCATACTCAAGAGGGAATAGCTGTTTTACGAGAGACTATCGCAGAGATGGTAGAAGAAGAGGGATCTTAATCTTTTGCCTCTTTCAAAAGATGACGTAGTTCATTACGAAGCTCAGGGGTATCTTTTTCGCCATGCATTTTAACGGCATGGTCCACAGCGGTTTTAATAACTTCTTCTTCTCTACCGGAGATTGCAAGGGTGCACTTATTCGCACTGGGAAACCACCGACAATCGATGACCTTTCTTTTTTCTTCCATAAAACTCTCCTAAGGTTAGTGTTTGTTTATACAATTCTAACAAAAAGAGATGAACTTTTTCTTAATTTTTGGCCAAACACACTTTCCGAACAGGTTTGAGACGTGATTGTTATTGAGTCAACTAAGAAACATCAGATACAGCTGAGGAGTAAGATTCCCTGTTTTTGCACACATTCTGATTTCATTAACAATATATTAATTATTATTACATATTTATTATGAGAAAATTGAACTTATAAAACGGAAAGAGGGATAATATGCCTAAGAAATTTCTCAAAAGCGTTGTTTTTTTTATCATCCTTAAGTGCATGTGCATCCTTGATGTTTATGCACAAGTGACGACGTGTGCCTCGTGCTTACAACAATGGACAGCCTGTTGCCAGGGTAATTTTTATCCATTAAATTGTTATAATGATTGGGGTAGGTGTGTAGAGAGTATTGGGGGCTGCAAAACAGACGCTCCTCCCCCCAACATGAGTGCGTGCAAACCTAGTCGATGAAAGAAAATTCTAATTTTACTCAAACTCAGTGTTAACCAGAAGAGCACGCCCTACTTCTTCCGAAAGGTATCCAGAGACACAATGTTTCCTGTCGCATCCGAAGAAGAGGGAAGCTTCTGGACGGGTGTTTCTTCCAATTCAAACACAGGCGGCGGCACAAATTGAAGGCCAAACTTTGCATAAGGGTCCATAAAGCTTAAAAGAGCATGGAAGGGCACATAAATACGTTCTTGGGATTCGCTAAAACTAAGGCTGATGAAAAAACCATTTTCATCCACTTCAAGTCCCCAATATTGATGCTGAACAACGATTGTCATTTCTTCGGGATGGCGTTCCCTCAAATACTCTGGAAGCTGGACGCCAGGATAATCTGTTTTAAAGGCGATATAAAAATGATGCGCTCCAGGAAGGCCTTCAAGGGCTGTTATCTCAAGGGTTTCGCGGACGACACTCCTTAAGCCTTCTTGAACCATTTCTTCGTAATTGAATCCGCCCAATGGTATCTTCCTTCTTTTGCCAAAACCAGTGAGGGGCTTCTGTTGCCCGGCGCCCCTCAAACCGCGATCGCTTACAGGATTAAGCAGCTGCAGACGCAGCAACCTGGATCCCATTGAAGTTAGCGTGGTCTACGTTTGCAAACTTAGCTACCATACGATCATATGTATTTGCTTTTGCATTTACATTGTTTAGCCCGATAACGGTGGTACCATGCCGAGTGAAAATCTACCCTTTACTACGCACGTCGATCCTGATTCACCCCCATAATACTGATGGTGGAGGTGCCGGGTTCCGCCCCCGGGTCCGCAACGCCTATTCTGAAAGACGTTTATCACTATAGTCAAGGTTTCCCTGACATCTTTAATATAGTCTCTTTTTCAAGAATATTCAAGATCACTCTTGTTGATGATGGTGTCTTATCCCCTCTGACACTAGCAACCAAAAATCTTTTGCCCTTAATACAACATTTTATCAGTGAACCTCCACGGGCTTACGCCCGTGGTATCTTGTCGGCCTAAAGGCCGAGTACAAGCTGCGCTTGCCCCGAATCTTCTTTTCCTTGCTGCTCTATATACTTCTTTATCACTTCTTCATTAATTCCTACTGTGGAAACAAAATATCCGTCTGACCATATCCCGTCCGTTCCCCAATAGACGTCTTTTAAAAATGGAAATTTTCTTTCATATATTCGAATATCCCATCGTTGAATATTTCCCGACGATACTTCGTTGCGAATACCATATGGTATTCGCAGTAATACACACAGTGGCTTTGTTTCCGATACTTCATACCTCATAGCTTATAACACGGAAAAAAAAATTCGGGGATTACTTCAGCCATGGGCTCACGCCCATGGTTTTACGCCCTACGTAATAAAATTTATTAAAATTTTATTAAAATAAAATATTTTGACATCTTGTTTTTTGTCTATTACACAAATCAACGATGTTAACACTATGGTAAGGAAATGATGATGACAAAAAACGTATTTACACTAATGCTTTCAGCTTTTATTTTGGTTAATGCGCAGTCTTCTTATGCTATGCACGCAAACGAAGTAACTGAAGAAGAAACCACTTTCTCTTCTCAGCGAACACCTACATCTGCCCCCAGATGGGTTCCCCAAGCACCCGTGAAAACAACTTCAGCACTATATCAAAAATGGCTAAGAAAAGCTGCAACAAACCCAGGTAAATATAAGATTAACGGAACGACACCTTGGGTTCTCCAATAAAAGGAGAACAACACCCTTTTACCCATCCACAATGATTGGATGGGTAAAAAAACTTTAACGAAAGTCTTAAAGCTTCCCCATAACAAGGGCTGTGTCGGCCATACGGTTAGAAAAGCCCCATTCATTATCATACCAAGCCAAGATTCGGCAAAAGACCCCATCCACCACATGAGTTTCTGTCAAATCAAAGATAGAACTAGCGGAATTGTGGTTAAAATCACAACTCACAAGGGGCTCATTATTAATGGTCAAAATCCCTCTTAACTCATTTTCTGACGCCTTAGCCATGAGCTCATTAATCTCCGCTTTTGAGGTAGGGCGTTTTGCAACAAATTTAAAATCCACGAGAGATACATTGGGGGTCGGCACGCGAACGGCTGTTCCATCAAGCTTTCCCTTCAATTCAGGCAACACAAGACCCACTGCCTTTGCGGCTCCAGTAGACGCTGGAATAAGAGAAAGGGCCGCTGCCCGCGCCCGCCTCAAATCCTTATGGAGCGTATCTACAAGGCGCTGGTCTCCCGTATAAGAATGGATGGTTGTCATGAACCCGTGAGCAATCCCGATGGTCTTATTCAGCACAAAGGCCACGGGCGCCAAGCAGTTTGTCGTACAGGAAGCATTAGAGACAATTGTATGGTCTGCTTTTAATTCTTTATGATTCACCCCATACACAACCGTCAGATCAGCCCCTTCAGCGGGGGCAGAAATAAGGACTTTCTTGGCCCCTGCCACGAGATGTTTTGCAGCTTCCTCACGCTTTGTAAAATGACCCGAACATTCCATAGCCACATCAATGCCAAGCTCTTTCCAGGGAAGGGTTGCGGGATCGGGGTTGGCTAAAACCTTTATGAAATGCCCATTGATTTTGAGCCCATCGCTTAATACCTCCACCGTGCCCGGGAAAGCCCCATGAACCGAATCATACTTAAAGAGGTGCGCATTATCTTCGATAGAGCCCAAGTCATTCAGGGCCACAACCTCAATATCAGAGCGGCGATTTTCAAGAATCGCCCGTAAAACGAGCCGGCCAATACGACCAAATCCATTGATAGCTACTTTAAGTGTCATGGGAGGTTCCTTTTTATTTACTTGGGTACGTGTTGGTCATTGAAGACGTTAACCTTATATACAATGAGTTCTTGTTCAGAATGCCAAAGAATGCATTCTGCTCATGATAAGCATCATACGCAGATCTCACTCAGTTGTCATCCCCTGCGGCAGTATCATTTGATATTTTGCCAATTTGAGGAAGCGGCATAAAAGTTATCCATGATATCGACCTGATCTACTTTTGAACCCGACACTATATTCGTGATGTAATAGGCAATATTCTCAGGCATGCGTAGTAATATGTTCCAAGCCACCATCGGTTCCGGTAAGCAGCAGCACTGAGTGCTTTAAGTTACAACGCGTTCCAGCCCCTTTTGTGTCTAGAGTGGGGAAGTGTGTGCGTTGGATTGAGCTAGTCCCGCCAGCCTGCTTTCTTTTCTGGCCCGCTATCAAACTGCGTTCTAACACGTGAGTGGCGGTGGAAGTGGAGGCGCCTACTTTTATGCACCACCCCTGACTTTATCACTCTCTGGTTACCGTAAGGTCACAAGACGGTTCAGCAGTGTCTGGGTGCGTGTCGGTGCAAGCCAGTGAGTATTTTAAAGTATTCAGGTAGGCCAGCGTTTCCATTCCCTTGTCGTCTGGAGCGGGTATGTCCTTTGCGGCGACCCACCAGATGTTCTCAAAAGGGTAAGGCCCCTGACCAGGCCACTGAATTTTCATTGTAACCTCCCCATCCGCAGCCACGAAGTCTCTCCAGGAGACCCCCCCGTGCTCCAAAGTCCAGCTCGCGAACGCCACCTGCTGTGAACCCATGAGCGTGCTCCCAGCCACTTCAAGCCCATACGGATAAGACCGGCCTGCCCCACTCGGCCGCAGACTCACTCCCAACTTCACGTACCCACCGAAGGGCGCATCCTTCACATGGAACAGTGCGAGAGTTCCATCACTCGCATCCAGCGTTGCCGCGGAAACCTTCCCTGACCAAGTTGTGTCGCCTGCAATTATCGCGACGCCTAAATTCAACGCGATCACCGATGTCCGGAGAAATTTATTGTGCATGATGATTTTCCTTTTCTTTAGTTGCTACGCCCATAAAACACAGAGAAATTTGGGTAACAGTTATTCTCTTGAGATTCTCTATGAGTATACTAAAAAGGTATTAAAGTTTTATGAAAGAAGCATAAATCCACAACTTCACTACCCGTCACCTTAGCATAAGCCATTGAGAAGTAAGAAAAAATAGATCAGCGCCCGAGGTTTTTGTTGTAACTGCTCAATATTTGTCATCCCCGAGCTAGCAATGCTTTGTTTTAGCAAGAAAACATTAGCATTGGTTCATCGGGGATTCTAGAAGCAATGAGATGTTGCAACAATCCCCGATGAAGGTCCGGGGATGTGTTGGGGGCGGAGGGAAGTAGCACCATAGTTCGGGGCGCCTTTAAGCAAGCCAATCCATCCACCTAGTTTGCATTCCCCCATCGAAACCCTGACGAGTCAGATGGGGTGAATGGGACCATCACACAGTGTCCCCGCACATTACCGATGTATGGCGAAGTCACACGCCTCCTGAGCATGATCAGCGTCTGGCTCGCCTCTGCACGTCAACGACCACTCCAGAGTATTTAAATGGTCAGTTGTTGACATTCCCATATCTGCCAGCGAGGGCTGGGGTATGTCACGGGCGGCCACTGCAAAGCATAGAGGCAATCATCTAATGACAGTAATGTATGCTTACGAAAAGCAATACATATTGCCTCTTCTGAGGGGCTAAGCACTGTGGATTTCACTTCCTTTGGGCCCATAGGAGAATCTTGGACAAACTCACGTTTTCTCCATTTGGCTACGGTCTTTGGATTGATAGCATATTTCTTAGCAAGAACGTCTAGGCTCTCTTGACTATTTTGGATTGCCCGACGTACTGCCTCTGTCGTTTTGGCGCACCCGTGTAATATTTGTCCCATAATTCCTCCTTAGATGGTAATCTAACAGATAATACACCATCACATAATGGGACTAAACACCTAAAAAGGTATTAAAATTTTATGAAAGAAGCATAAACCCACGACTTCACATCCGTCAGTTTTTGACAAGAAAAGAAGAGACTACTTGAGAATATGCGTTTAACTCATCCTCCTTTCTTCTCCTTTCTCCTTTCTCCTTTCTCCTTTCTCCTTATTCATTTCTCCCTCATCTTCCTGAACTTGCCTACTCACACACACAAAAAGTGCGATATTTTTTTAAAGAGAAACAAATATCGTAAGTGAACACCCGCGGGGCAAGCCTCGTGGTTTTTTCGCGCGTATAAATGGATGCTAGCAGGAGATATGGTCAATTAGGTTGGAAATGATTCATTCGCTTCCCATAAAATGTCGTTCTCTACTTGGGGGAAGTTCAGTCATTTTCTGGATCCCCGCTTTCGCGAGGATGACAAAGGGAGAAGTAAGGACGACAAAAGAGAAAAGAGAAATGGCAAAGGAGCAAATTGCGATGATAAATAGAGAGAGAATGACTTAACAGCTCTTCTCCACAACAGCTACAATATTTTCAGGCGTAAAGCCAAATTCGCGATAAAGAGTCTCGTAAGGCGCAGAGGCTCCAAACCGCCGCATTCCAATAATCACACCCTTGTCCCCCACATATTTCTCCCATCCAAAAGGAGAAGCGGCTTCAATAGCCACGCGAAGAGTATCTTTTCCTAAAACAGCCTCTTGATACGTCTTGTTTTGTTTGTCAAAAAGCTCCCAACAGGGCATGGACACAACAGCGGTTCCTATTCCTTTTTCTTCTAAAATCCCTTGGGCTTTGAGGGCAATTTCAACTTCTGACCCAGTTGCAAGCAAGGTCACCTTACGCACGCCCTTTGCTTCTTTCAGAACATAGGCTCCAAAGGCAGAAAAATTTTGAGAAATATCATCCCGCAAATGGGCAAGCTTTTGACGCGTCAGGGCTAAGACCGAGGGAGACTTCTGGGAAGAAACAGCCAGCATCCAGCACTCGGCTACTTCAACCTCATCGGCAGGACGAAAAACGAGGAGATTCGGGATAGCCCTCAAAGACGCTAAGTGTTCAATCGGTTGATGGGTGGGACCATCTTCCCCAAGGCCAATGGAATCATGGGTCATTACATAAATCACCCGAATCCCCATCAAGGCTGAAAGACGAATCGCAGGGCGGCAATAATCCGTAAAAATTAAAAACGTTCCCCCATAGGGGATGAATCCTCCATGAAGAGCTATTCCATTCATGACGGATGCCATCCCATGTTCCCGCACGCCATAATGGATATAGCTTCCCTTGTAATCGCCAGGACGTATAACACCCATATTTTTTGCTTTCGTGTTATTAGAACCCGTAAGATCGGCCGACCCACCCACAAGTTCAGGGAGAACAGGAGAAAGCACATCCAATACCATTTGAGAGGATTGCCGGCTCGCCACACTTGTTTTTTCTGCTACAAACTTTTTAAGGAGAGATTGAACAGAGGCTTCCCAATTTTCAGGCAAACACCCTTGAAGCCGTCGCTCAAATTCAGCCCTTTGGGAGAATTTAGAAAAACGACTCTCCCAGTCTTTCCGAACCTGAGAGCCCTGGTCTCCCACATCCCGCCAAGCCTCTAAAATATCCTCAGGAATTATAAAAGGGGCATAGGGCCACTGAAGATTATCGCGCGTAGCTTGAATTTCCTCTGCCCCCAGGGGAGCGCCATGGGCAGCGGACGTTCCTTCTTTGTGAGGAGCGCCCTTTGCAATCTGCGTTTTACAGGCAATTAACACAGGCTTTGTCGCGGTTTGAGCTTTTTTCAGGGCGGATTCAATCTCTGTAAAATTATGGCCATCAATGGTCATGACCTCCCAATGGGAGGCTTTAAACCGAGCCAGCTGATCATCGGAAACTGCCAAATCTGTGGACCCATCAATGGAAATATGATTGTCATCAAACAGCACGATAAGGTTATCAAGACACAAATGTCCGGCAAGGGAAATCACTTCATGGGAAATACCTTCCATCAAGCACCCATCCCCCACAATGGCATAGGTTTTATGATTAACCATGTCTTCCCCAAATTGGGCCTTCATCATTTTTTCAGCCAATGCCATCCCTACCGCATTGCCAAGACCTTGTCCTAAGGGACCTGTCGTCGTTTCAATCCCAGGCGCATCTCCATATTCAGGATGGCCCGCAGTACGGCTTCCCCACTGGCGAAAATTTTTCAGCTCCTCAATAGTCATGTCTTCATAGCCTGTTAAATATAAAAGAGCATAAAGAAGCATGGACCCATGGCCTGCAGACAGAACAAAGCGATCACGATCGGGCCACTGAGGGGCTTTCGCATCAAATTTCAAGAACTTTGAAAATAAAACCGTTGCCACATCGGCCATTCCCATGGGCATCCCCGGATGACCAGACTGAGCACGCTCTACTGCATCCATTGCAAGAACACGAATGGCATTGGCCATCATGTGGGGGTGAGGGTCTGAAACCACGTGGGGGAGAGGATTTGTCATGACTTATATATCTTTCTCAAAGTTAAAAAGGATGCGCCTCTTATACCATTATAATTTTCTGAAAACAGCTTCTTTTTCCCAGGCGAGAAAATAGGGGTTACGGCAACGAAATTCTTACTTTTATAGAAAACAATAATGCAAAGGATATCAAGAGAACGAGGCCTGAGAAGGGGCGAACAAAGAACAATAATATACCCATCGTAAATGGATGTTTGACACAGAAAACGCATCTAAAGTTGAGGAAAACAAAGGAAATGAAGCGAACCGGAAGAGTTTGCTTTCTGTTTTGCAAAAGTTTAAATTTTTCTTTTTAAACAGTATATTATACCCCTCACCCGCCCCTTCGGGGCGACCTCTCCCACAAGGGGAGAGGTATTCATTACTACCCTAGAAAAGAACAGTGTTATTGATACAGAGTTACCTCTCCCCTTGTGGGAGAGGTCGCCCCGAAGGGGCGGGTGAGGGGTTTCTTACGATTTAGATGCGTTTACCTTGATGTTGTTTCCCTTCCTTGTCAAAAAAAGAAAAATCAGCTATAAATAAAGCTAATAAATAGAAACTTCTCACCTCCCCTTTGTTAGGTCTAAGCTTGCGTAAATATAAATATGTCTAGCTTTAAGAATGTCATAGGGAGATTCACCTGATTATTGTTGGCAGGAAACCATGCGCCCTACATCAGACATAGCCCCCTCCAAAACTCTTTTTGGGTTTATTTTGTTTTTTCTGAAAAAACAGTGGCTCCTGCTTACACTAATCCAAGTTCTATGGCTTGCCTGGTCCCTCGACCAAACCATCTTTCCTCTTATTTTTGGAAAGATTATCGATGGTTTTTCTACAATTGTGGGAGATAGGAGTCACGCTTGGAACACCTTAAAAAGCCCTATATTTGCAGCCGTTGCCTTATGGATTGGCATTGAAATCTCCTTTAGGATCGCCGGATATTTAATGGCTTTTGCTTTGCCAAAGCTTGAGAAGCAAATTCGCGTTTATATATTTTCTCACATGCATAATCAATCTCATGGCTATTTTTCAGCCCATTTTGCAGGAAATATTGCGACAAAGATTTCTGATATGGTGGATAATGTCAGTCATATGCTCCACCTGATCATCACTCTCTTTTTTCCAGCTTTTATAAGTGTGGTGATTGCCTCAATCACTTTTTATCAGTTGAGCCCTTTCTTTGCATCTCTCCTTATGGGCTGGGCTTTAATTCATCTTGCCATTTCTATCGCTTATGCTCCCCGCTGTTCTTATTACGCTCATGTTCATTCTGAAGCGCGAAGTCAGCTCAATGGACGCATAGTGGATAGCCTTACAAATTATCTTGCAGTTAAGATTTTTGCCAACAAACGGTCTGAGCTCGCTTACATTGGCTCCCTTCAAAAGGAAGAGCAGCAGAAAAATCAGAAGCAGCTCATCTATATTGAGAAAATACGCCTCTTCTTAGGAGCTATTACCTTCTTAGGGCCAGGCCTTGCTCTGAATGGCTATGCCTATTGGTGCTGGACCCACCACCTTATTTCTGTGGGAGACATTGTTTTAATCTTTAACACCACCTGGAACATTATCATGACCTTGTGGTGGGCAAGCATTGAGCTTCCTAACTTCTTTAAAGAAATAGGAATTTGCCAGCAAGCTCTTACCTTACTTCAAGATCCTATTGCCTTAACTGATGCCCCCAATGCGAAAAAATTAAAGGTACCGACGGGAAAAATTCAGTTTCAAAAAGTGCACTTTCAATATAAAGGGACAACCCCTCTTTTTAGTAATAAATCGGTCCTTATTCAACCGGGGCAAAAGGTTGGGCTTGTGGGATATTCGGGAAGTGGCAAGACCTCTTTTGTTAACCTTATCTTGCGTCTTTTTGACATCCAATCAGGAGAGATTTTGATTGATGGGCAAAATATTGCAGACGTTACCCAAGATAGCCTCCGCAGGGCTATTAGCCTTATCCCCCAAGATCCAAACTTATTCCATCGCACGTTGATGGAAAATATTCGCTATGGAAACATGGAAGCTTCTGATGCGATGGTTATAGAGGCCGCGCAACGCGCCCATGCTCATGACTTTATTATGTCTCTTCCTCAGGGCTATAATACGCTTGCGGGAGAAAGGGGTATCAAAATTTCTGGGGGGCAACGGCAACGCATTGCTATTGCGCGTGCTATCTTAAAGAATGCACCTATTCTCATTCTAGATGAAGCAACAAGTGCGCTTGATTCCTTTACAGAATCTCAGATTCAGGAAAGCTTTACAAACCTTATGACGGGCAAAACAACGATTGTTATCGCTCACAGGCTTTCAACTCTTTTGACCATGGATCGTATTTTGGTCTTTGAGCAGGGAAAAATTGTGGAAGATGGTAGTCATAAAGCCCTTCTTGCAAAGAAAGGAATTTACCAGTCTCTTTGGAAAGCTCAAGTGGATGGGTTCCTCCCCGACACGATCGAAGAGACAGATACGATTTAAAGCTTTAAGCCTTTAAAACGACCCTCAAATTTTGCAAGCTGACCTGCTGTATCGAGAAGGCGGTGAACACCTGTCCATGCAGGATGTGACTTAGGATCAATATCCAAACGGAGTGTATCCCCAGGATTGCCCCAGGAAGAACGGGTTTTAAATTCAGTACCATCCGTCATCAACACATTGATTTCATGGTATTCTGGATGAATCTCTTTTTTCATGGTCATATCTCCTAATCTTGCAGAGTTTATAGAGAATTTCTTAAAGCATGTCTACGCTTGATTTCATAGAAAACTCTCAGATAGAAAATTTCTATTCTATATTTTTTTATATTAATCATTTTAATAAAAAAGTCAAATTTTCCGATTGGCCATTTCAAGGTCTTACCCAAAATGCAGCCGCCTGTAACTTAAGGCTTCTGCAATATGCTCACTCAAAACAGCCTCAACCCCCCCCATGTCCGCTAAGGTGCGGGCAACGCGCAAAACTCGCCTATATCCACGAGCGGAAAGCTTGAAAGATGTTGCCGCTTTTTTTAAAAGAGCCTGCCCAGCTTCATCAAGAGCTGCTACGTGATCTAAAAGTTCCCCATCTGCATGAGCGTTTAATCGAATGGATTCCCCTAGAGTTTGGTATCTTTTTTCTTGAATATCGCGTGCGCGTTTAACCCTCTCAGCTACAAGAAGGGATTTCTCACCCGTTGAGGGGAGAGACAAGTCTTCTGCTGACACTTCTTCGACCTCCACATGCAAATCAATACGATCGAAAAGGGGGCCTGAAATTTTTGATTGATAATCTTGAGCACATTTAGGCGCACGCGAACAGGACCTGCTCACATCCGACAAGTACCCACAGCGACAGGGATTCATAGCGGCTATAAGCTGAAATCGAGAGGGATATGTGGCATGGGCATTCGCCCGAGACACAACGGCTTTTCCTGACTCAAGAGGTTGGCGAAGGGCTTCAAGGGTGCCACGCGCAAATTCAGGGAGCTCGTCTAAAAACAAAACCCCATGATGGGCAATTGAGACCTCTCCCGGCTGAGCTCTGAGTCCACCCCCCACAAGAGCCGGCATAGAGGCTGAATGATGGGGATCTCGAAAGGGGCGGGTACGAATAAGTTTACCCTCGTTCAATTTTCCTGCCAAACTATGAATCATTGTAACTTCTAAGGCTTCTGCAGGTGTTAAGGGAGGAAGAATGCCAGGAAGACGAGAGGCAAGCATGGATTTTCCGGCTCCTGGAGGACCCAGCATCAACAAATTATGACCTCCAGCGGCGGCGACTTCAAGGGCTCGTTTTGCGGTCTCTTGTCCTTTAACATCCCGCAAATCAAGAATTTTTTGACTATTTTCCTCTTCTATCAGAGGCTGAGGAGGAGACAAAACCTGTGTGCCCTTAAAATGATTAACCAGGGAGAGAAGGCTTTCTGCGGCTAAAATAGGGATATCTCCCGCCCACGCCGCCTCTCCTCCACACATTTTTGGACAAATGATTCCCTTGTCAAGAGAGGCTGCATGAATGGCTGCTGGCAACACACCAGAAACAGCGGCCAATCGGCTATCTAAAGAAAGCTCTCCAAGGGCAATATAGTCCGTAAGGCTATCAGAAGGAATCAAACGCATGGCAGCCAAAAGACCAAGAGCTATGGGAAGGTCATAGTGACTTCCTTCTTTTTGCACATCTGCAGGTGCAAGGTTTATGGTAATTTTTTGAAAGGGAAGCGAGAGCCCCATGGCATGAAAGGCAGCGTACACCCGCTCCCGTGACTCCGCCACCGCCTTATCCGGGAGTCCCACGATTGTAAACCGATTCATGCCTGATGAAATCTGTGCTTGCACATCGATGGTAATGACGTCCACCCCCTGAAAGGCGACCGTATTAAGACGTGAAAACATTTTCCCTCCCTTAAATGTTTTTTATCGCTTTTGAGGTGGTCCCCCTCCCTCAATTAAATTCACAACTTTCCTCACACCCGTAATATCATAGGCATGCTCAACAACGCGTTTGACCTCTTCTTTTGTTTGAGCCGTTCCAAAGACATAAATGACTTTATCAAAGGTACGCACAACATAGGCAGGCGCATCTATTTCTTGATCCGCATATAAATTCGCCTTTAGTTTCGCTGTCATCCACGCGTCCCGCGCATATTCTGCAAATCCATCTTCCCCCTGGATATTCATCCCATCAATAACGTCTTTCACGCCTGAGACGTTTTTAGAAATGCGCACAGCTTCTCTCTTTACTTGTTCGCTTGCTGCAACACCGGTCAACAGCACGCGCCCCTTATAGACGGTGAGCTCAATGCCTGTAAAATCCGAAAGCTTATTAGAAAGCTCAAAGTTAAGCTTTACACGCACAACTTGGTCACTTGCAAACCCTGTAATTCCACGATTCTCCACCATTCCAACGGGCATAGGTTCCGGTGACGTAGCGCAGCTCACAAGACCAAGTGAAAGACACACAACACATTTTTTTAGCATACACAGTCTCCATTTTAAGGGGTTGTCTCTATTAAAGCTACTTTTGGCCTTAGTATATAATTTGGATTCAATTAAAGTGAATTAAAAAATGACCCTCTTTCGATTTATTTGTTTGCACCCGTCTTCTTTTCCCTTAAAAGAAAGACATGACTGTCACAGAAGATCAATTTCGGAAAACCCTTGGCCTTTTTCCAACAGGTGTTACCATTATTACAGCTCCCCAAAAGGGAGGCCAGGATATTGGCATCACCATTAGCTCTTTAACTTCTGTCTCTCTATCTCCCCCTCAAATTTTATTTTGCTTATCCAAGCATTCTAAAACCATGCCTGTTTTTAAAGCTTCCCCTTATTTTGCCATTAACATTTTAAGTGAATCCCAATCTCATCTTTCCGATGGCTTTGCAAGACATGTTCCCATGGAGTGGGAGAAGGTGGATACCTACCGCCATTCAGCAACAGGCTGCCTTTTGATCAAGGATACTTTAGGTTATATCATTTGTGAAAAGGGGGCCATCTATGACGGAGAAGATCACGAAATTATTATCGGAAAAGTGCTGGATTTAGAGGTAATCTCTTCTGCCTCTCCTCTCGTTCGTCAAAAGGGGCAATATTTAACCACACAATCCATTCACATCGAGCCCGCTTACGAGCTTACTTACAGAAAATCCAGCAGCTTCTAAAGCGTTGATGATAACTGCCATGTGATCTTCTCCGCGCGTTTCTACCATAATATCAAGCTCTGCCATTTTTATAGGAATCTCATAGATGAAGCGTTGATGATGAACTTCCAGAATATTTCCTTGATTCTCTGCGATAATCCTCGCAATTTGCACCAAAACCCCAGGAATATCCCGAATTTTTATACGCAAAAGCGTAAACCGACCTTCATGAATTTGTCCCCTCATCATAATGGCGGACAGAAGTCGTGCGTCAATATTTCCTCCACTTACAACAATTCCCACCTTCTTCGTTGCAAAAAGAGAGGGGTTACGCAAAAGAGCAGCAAGTCCTACAGCTCCAGCACCTTCGGCAACAATATTTTGTTTGCGCACTAAAAGATCAACAGCGTGCTCAACTTCCTCTTCTCTTACAACGAGAATATCATCAAGAAGACTTTTTAAAATAGCTTTGGGAAGGGTCCCCGGCGTTTGTACCGCAATCCCCTCCGCAAGAGTCGTATCCGCTCTCCCCGTCTCTTGCCTTCCATAAAGAGTATGCGCCATGGATGCATATCCCTCCACCTCAACACCATAAATCTTAAGAGAGGGCCTTAAGGACTTTGCGGCGATAGCTATCCCAGAACAAAGCCCTCCTCCCCCTAGAGGAACCAAAAGAACTTCCAGGTCAGGGCATGCCTCCAGCATTTCGAGTCCTATTGTTCCTTGTCCTGCAATGATATCCTTATCATCATAGGGGTGGATAAAAGTGAAATTTTCCTTCAGCGCAATCTCTTGAGCCAGTTTTTGCGCCTCATCCAATGTTTGCCCTGCAAGAATAATTGTGGCTCCCCACTTCTCCGTATTTCTTACCTTTGTGGGCGGCGTAAAAAGAGGCATGACAATTGTGGCGGGGCTCTGCAAATTATGGGCGTGAAAAGCGACCGCTTGGGCATGATTGCCAGCAGAAACAGCGATAACTCCCCGTTGAAGCGTTTCGGGGGACAGGCTTTTGAGCTTTACGTAAGCCCCTCTCTCTTTAAACGAGCCGGTTTCTTGAAAGTTTTCCATTTTCAAAAAAATATCTGCACCATAAGCTCTTGAAAGATAGGGAGAATAAATCGTCGGCGTTTCAAGAACGTGGCCCTTCAACACTGTCTTAGCTTTTTGCACATCTTCAAGAGAGAGAGAGGTCATTTTATTTTTCTTTCCTCAAGGAACCATCACCGTCACATTCCCGGGCTCATCGACATGAATGACCCCTGCCCAAATACACATCACAATAGAAGTTTGATCAAGAGCTGGCACGATCTCAACGAACACATCCAGCGCTTCAGAAACCCAGGGATCAACGACAATTGGTTCGCACGGCATAGGCGTTAAAACTCCCATAGCAGCTGCTGTTGCAATAATCACTTGCGGATTAGCAAGCGATACACATTCTACAAAGGTTAGGATATTAACAAAAGGAATCATATCCGAAATGTTGCCCATCAGCGAAAGTTCTGCTGTAATCGTTCGATCAGGGAGCACAATTAAGGGTGTTGGCGATGCCCCAAAAAGACACTGAATGGCGGAAAGCTCTCCAACAACCGCAAGACTCATCTTTCAATCCCCGAAGACATGGGATTGCCGTGAGAATCATAAAATTGAGGTTTTCGCACAAGGCGCCCCATGTCAAAGACGAGGACTTGGCGCGCTCCTCCGTTTTCATAATAGGAGATAAACTCACCATGACGTTTTCCCTGCACATATAGCCCTGATTCAAGAAGGGCGCCGCTGGGATAGTAACTCATGGTAGGACCATCTAACAGGCCATTCTGATAATGGGAAACACGTTTCACACGTCCTAAAAGATCATAGCCGATTGAAGTGCCGTGTTTGACTCCCTTTTCATATTGAACACGCGCCCGAACGGCTCCTCCGTCATCATAAAAAGTAGTTTCTCCATGTTGCTTTCCCTCATGAAAATGGGTGGAGAGCGAAGGAGTTCCCCTTTTGTAAAATTCCGCTGGCCCATGAGCTACTCCTTCATGGTAGGTTATTTTTTCTTTTAACCGCTGAGACTTATCATAACGGCGAGACTCTCCATGAAGGCGTCCTTTTTCGAATGGATGCGCAGAGACGAGATTAGCATTTTCATCATACTTTTCCACCACGCCATGTCTTTTATTATCAATAACATGACCTATAAAGCGGCGCTCTCCTGGCTGAGGGGATTCTTGAGCCTCTGTAGGCTCTTCATCGTTTAACGTTTCTTGATCAGACTGCTCGTCCATAGGGCTTTTATCCATTTAGTTCTATTGTGAGTCCTGCTACTGACACCGTTCCCGTCGCTTGGATTTCAAGAGCAGCCCCTGCCGAAATCGTTCCATTCGCTCCTGCAGTGAAGGTTGCTTCTCCTCCCCCTGTTACTTCAATCGCACCGCCTGCAGAAATAGTTCCATCTCCTCCCGCCGTTGCTTCAAGCGTACCGCCTGCAGTAATGCTGACGTTGCCTCCTGCATTAACACTAAAGTCGTCTGAACACTGGATGGACACAGCTCCCTGAATATCAAAAGTAACGTTTCCTTGGCTACAGGTGATGCTGATATTTCCATCTGACAGTGTAATCGAATAATCTCCCTTATCAATTTTTAAGGATTTATTCCCATTTGTTAAGGTTAAGCTATCATTGCCCTGCCCACCGCCGCCTCCTTCTCCGCCGCCACCACTATCCCCTTGCTGCGCTTGAAGAGCAACCGTACGACTTCCCCCCACAAGAGTAATACTCTGATCATTTTCAATCTTAATATTGAAATCCTTTTGGGCATGCATATAAACTTCTTCGGATCCTTGCTTGTCTTCGAATCGAAGTTCATTAAATCCTGCAGTACCGGAATCTCCTGCTTTACTACTTTGAGTTTTAATTGTTGATTTTGTGGGCTCGTCAGGCAAATAGGGGGGCTTATTGTCTCCGTTGTACACAGATCCTACCACCAAAGGATAATCGGGGTTTCCATCAATAAAGGAGACCACCACCTCTTGCCCAACCCGGGGAGTAAATAAGCTTCCCCATGTTTGTCCCGCCCATAAGGTGGCCACCCGAATCCAACAGGACGTTGTATCATCTTCCGCCTCCGATGGATCCCAATGGAATTTGACCTTAATGCGCCCATATTCTTCCGTATAGATTTCTTCTCCCTGCTTTCCTGTTACTTTAGCCGTCTGAGTACTATAAATACGGGGCTTTGGCGTAAGTTGAGGAGGCTTAAAAGGTATGGTTGCTGGAAAAGCGCGATAGCTATTCTTATAGATATGTTCTCTTTTTCCCTCTGGCTCCAAATAGGCCTCATGAACGACTTCATAAAGAACATAATCAATGTTGGCGTCATCTCGCGGGTGGTCTTTCAACGTAAATTTATATCCCGCAAGAAAAAACGGAATCGTTGACACACCCTCCACCATTTTCTGGGGGAGTTCTTCCGCTTGGAGTTGTATCTTCGAAAGAGCATCTCCCCGGCTTTGTTGCTCATAGATTTGACGATAACGCGTAATACTCCCTCCCCCTGCATCAGAGTTTCCCGTTGCAACGGATTTTAAAGGGGTTTTAGGAGTCAAATAATTATAACTATTCAAGGTATTACTTTGAGGAACCAGGCGCTGGGCAATAAAGCAGGACCCCACCTGTAACATCATCTCGTCATAAAGAGAACTATCGTGAAAGCTTGCCGTTGCCGCATTCGGGCAAGGCTGATGAGAATCTGGTGAATCTGCTAACACAAGCTTGTGATTGTCTTGCTCTTGCTGAAAGAAATAAAGAATGCCTTCTCTTTCCATCAAACGAGAGATGAAATTAAAGTTCGTTTCATCGTATTGAACACAAAAGTCCAGAGGATCCTGCCCACACGTCGTCACCTGATTGGAATAGGGAATTTGGGCCTCATCTAACACAGTCTTAATGATATCCATGGTGGATTTATTTTGAAAAATACGGCACTGGCCGGACATGGTTAAAAGCCAAAGTTTGGGATAAAGAATGGCTCGATACGTTGTTGAAACAGACTTAAGAGGCGTAAAAGGCGTTCCTTCTTGCTCAAAATGCCCAATAATCCCATTATAGGTGCGTTTCTCAGATCCCACACTAATGGAAACGGTAGCGCTTTGCCCCATAAGCGTACTAAAGTCCACCGTCCGACTTTCGGCAAACAACATAAGATTATATTCAAAAAGAGAAGATAGCCGTTCTGTGCCCTGAAACTCAGCCAGGAGAAAGGACGTACCACCAGGCATTTGTACGTCTAAAAAAGGTTTAGCGTTCGCCATTCTTAATCTCTTTATAACCCCTACCCGTTATTAATCAGAGAGTGTAGCAGAAACACGTGAAAGCGTGTAGAGGCAACTTTCAAAGATTGCTCGGCAGCTCTTACAGAATCAAAAAACAATGATCTATTAACTAAATTTTAATAAAAATAAATTAGAATAATTAAACTAACTATACTTAAATAGTAATTTAAAAATTAAATTAAAAAGAGGTGCAAAAAAATGAGACATATGCTTTTTCTTGGCGCTCTTGCTTTTACAGCAGCAACCCACAACGTGAATGCTGACCCAAACGCGTCAACTGGGCCAATTATAGAGGCCGCAGCCCCTGTAAAACCATCTGTTGCAGATAAAATAAAAACGCAGATTCCACCTAATGACCCTGAATGCGTTGGCAACAGGTGCGGTGGCACAGGCTCAGGCTGACGACTTACAGTTTCATCAAAAGAAAAAATAACTTTTTCCATGAAACGCACTTTTATTTTTTTTGGCATATTCATTTCCTTATCCGATGTTCTTTGGGCTTTTGATAAAGACGATTATATTAAGCCTGAAGCAGCAGAAACCCTCTATTTTTGGCAATCTCCCTGTTGGCCAAATTTTCAGTATGATCTTTCCGAGGTTCAAACCACCCTTGAGGCTTATGACAGAGAAACCGCCGCCCTTTCTCAGCGATTTTATAATCTGTCTCCTTCTCTCCAACGGGAGGTCATGCGAAAAATTATTGTTTTAGACGCCATTAAAATCTTAAAACTCGACAATGAAATTGATCTCAATGAGCTTTTCTCTCTTCTTGAACATGACATAAAGGACAATGACCTTAAAAAAAGCCGTGACTTAGGCCTCGCACGCTTGATCTTTTTAATCAGCCAAACCTTTAAAGAGCCTCTTTCTCAAGAGCAGCTTTTTAAATATCACGAGACAGTGATCATGGACCCGCTTCAACGCGATCAGATTAAGGTGGGTCGCTGGCGCACCCAACAAATTTATGTGAAAGACTGGGAACAAGATCAGATGGTGGAGACGGATTAGGTACAGACCTCCTCCTCCCACAAAGATAAATGAAGAAATAAGCAAATTTATAGCTTGGTTTAATCAAACAGATCCACTCCACGGTACCGTTAAAATCCCAAGTCTCGTGCGCGCTGCCATTGTCTATTTTTACTTTGAGTCTATCCATCCTTTTAGAGACGGCAATGGGCGTGTGGGGAGAGCTCTTGTCAACAAAACCATTTGGCAAGGTCTGAGATGGCCCATGTTTACCTTCTCAAATCTATTGAAATCGGAAATAATTGCGAGAGCTTTAGATCAACAAAGTATGAAGCTTTCAGGAGACCTTACTCCTTGGGTCATTCTCTTTGTGACCTTTTCCTATCAAGAATTTTTAAATTCCAAAGCCCACATTATCACAGCCCTTGAAGAAGCAGAAGCCCAAAGTCAGCAAGCCAAAACCTGTTCTCCCTGCGCTTTTCCATAGAAGAGAGGCCCCGAGGCCTCTCCACTCTATTACCTACTCCTTCACAAACTCTTCCGTTTTATCCGGAAACTCAACGGCAGGAAGAGGCGCTTCAGGGTTTTTTAAAATAAAATCTACCATCCGGGCCGTTTGACGTCCTACTTCTCGCTGGTCAGGACCCAGAGCCGCAAGGGCGCCTTGATCTGCAATATCAATATCACTCACAAAAGCAGGAATGCCGCAAGCTTGCGCGGCTTTCACCACACTTTTGAAAGCGCTTAAGGCCGTGTTGTCATTGTTAACAAAAACCGCGTCTGCCTTACCACAAAGGCTTTGTGTAGCGCCCAACACCTCACTACTTTTGGAAGCCGTTGCAAAAACTAACGTCAAATCAAAGGACGAGGCTACTTTTTCCATCATGGCGTTCAGAGCTGTGGAATTCGCTTCTCCAGGGTTGTACACAATCCCCAAGGTTTTTAGGGTGGGTAGAACACGTTTAAAGAGTTTGAATTGGGGTTCAACGGGCACAAAATTAGACACACCCGTGACATTCCCTGTTGGCGCCTCTAAACTTGTGACCAGCTTTGCGGAAAGGGGGTCGGTCACAGAACTAAAGACAACCGGGATATCCGTGTCTTTTGTTGCCGACATGGCAGCTTGAGCTGCAATGGTTGGGATGGCCACAATAACGTCGGGCTTATTGGACACGAATTTTTGCGCAATTTGAGCAGCTAAAGAGGGGTTTCCTTGGGCGGATTGAAAATCCAAAATAAGATTTTCTCCTGCTTTATATCCAAGTTTATTCAGCTCTTCGAGAAAACCTTCTCGCGTTGCATTTAAAGCGGGGTGATCGACAAGTTGGAGAATGGAAATTTTAGTGGGGGCGAAAGGCTTGGATCAGGGTGTTAAAAAAGTACATTTTGGGTTCCTCATTCGATTACGTAGTTTTAATTGGGATCGTTCTAAAATTGTGGGGCAATGATGATGTCGATGCATGATAATCTCCTGTGTTTATTAAGATCTTTCTTAAAAGATCAGTTCAATGATACATACTTTAAAAAAAAGGGGAAGGGTTAATTCAGATGGCCAATCAAAAAATTTTATTCCTCCCGAAAAATGTGCTAAATAATAATATAGACTAAGTATTACTTTGCCTTCGCCCACTCATTAAAAAACATCAGAGCGGTTTTGAAAGAGAAGTTGCTTTCCGCATTATGCAAAATAACAATGCCAAGGTTCTGATCGGGTATAAAGCCTATAAAATTTCGGAAGCCTTTGACCCAACCCCCATGAAAAACCAGGCGACCGTGAGGACAATCGATAATCCGCCATCCCTGACCATAATAGGATTGGATGGCTTCAGGGAACCAGTTAATGGCATCAGGAGCAACGATTAAGGGAGCATGAAAATCGGCCAACTCCTGGGAGGTGAGAAACTCAGGATTTCCGCCCATCTGCAGCTGCAAAAATTTTGCCATATCCATAATGGTGGAATTGATACCAGCCGAAGCACAGACCGCTTCATGATAGCGGTGTGAGCACTGCTTAGACGCTTGCCAACGGTGATTTTTATTTTCTTGATGGGCCCAGGCGCGGTTTTGCTCTGCCTCAAAATCGGGATACCCCACACTTGTACGCGTCATGTGTAAAGGACGAAACAGATTCTCTTGAAGGGCCTCGTTAAAGGGTTGATGACAGGTGTTTTCTATGACCTCTTCGACCAGACTATACACAACGTTGTGGTAATCAAAGGTTTCTCCCGGCGTCTTTTGCTGACTTTTTGCAAAGGAGGCTAAGAGTTGCGCTCTCGTCCGTCCCGCTTCAATTTTACTATTCCAACCCGCGCGGCTATAACCACTCGTATGACTTAACACATGTTGAAGAGTGGTTTCTGGCAAGAAATGAGGGCAATACTCCACCACAGGGTCCTTGACCGACACCAACTTCTGTTTTTGCAACCGTGCTATTAAGGACGCCGAAATTGGCTTTGAGACGGAGCCCAACTGAAACACCGTGTTCAGATCAACCGACGCTTTTTCGCCTTTTTTCCGGACGCCATAAGCTTTGATGAAGACAATTTTTCCCTCAGAAACGACTGCAATCGCACAGCCAATCGCTTTCTCTTGCTGAATCTGACGTTGAATATGTTGATCAAGTTTTTTTAAGGGAAGAGATAAGGGATCAACAGAGGCCGCAAAAACATTTGCGCTCCAAAATACTAATAAAAAATACAGTTTTCTCATCTGCTTGTGCTATCTTCATTTCATAAAAACAGTCGGTTTTTTATCACTTATTTTAAGGCACTGTCAAATGAGCAAAAGAGGATCCTTTTTCATATCATGAATATCTCCCCTCTTACTTTTGCGGATTGCCAAGACGCAGCAACCCTTCATAAGCAGGCCTTCTTCAGAGGGTGGACGGAAAGCGTATTTCAGGAATTTCTGCAAACTCCTATAACATTTGGCCTAAAGGTTGAAGAAAACAATACTTTTTCTGGATATATTTTATGGCGAGAGATAAAGGATGAAGCCGAAATTTTAACTCTTGTTATAGCCCCTTCAAATCGACAAAAAGGATGCGGAAGCGCTCTTTTAACCGCTCTTTTTACGATTTTAAAAGACAAAGGTATTCTCCATCTTTTTATTGAAGTTGCGGAAGATAATGACGCGGCTATCTCCTTTTATAGAAAGCATGGCTTTGTTTTTTATGGAAAACGCCCCCATTACTACCCTCGAGAAGAAAACAAACACATTTGTGCTTTGAATTTTGTTAAGGATCTCGTATAAAGAATCCCATAAAGCTGGCAAGCAGTAATTTTAAAAACTATAAAAAACTGTTGATTACTTTTTTTATATGTAATATATAGAAGTAAAGTTAATCAAAAGAGAAAGGTAGAAAATGACAGACAAAAATGACCCCCTAGACATTATGGCATTGGTCGCCGAAGTCGTTGCTTCTTATGTTGCAAATAACGAAATAGATGCTTCAGAATTACCTACATTTATTCAACAAGTTCATCGCAGTTTATGTAATGTGAGTTCCGGACGTTCATTCTTGCTGCACGATCGTCCAGATCCTGTTGTTTCTATCGAAGATTCTATCCAACCTGATTATATCGTCTGTCTTGAAGATGGTCGCCGTTTAAAAATGCTTAAGCGCCACTTAAAGACCTCTTACAATATGACACCTGACCAATATCGGGAGCGGTGGGGGTTATCAGCGGACTATCCTATGGTCGCTCCAAATTACGCAAAACGTCGCAGTAGCTTAGCAAAAGATATTGGGCTGGGAACTCGTCGCGACCGTCGTCGTGATATCGCAGCTTAAAACCTATTTTAAGCACCGATGCTGACGTTGCGGCGGCATCGGTGTTTTATTGAAGGGAGTTATGACTCTTTCCCATTTGGAACAGCTTTGCCAAGTAAAAGGGCTGCGGATGACAGAACAAAGACGTGTGATTGTGCGTGTTTTATCTGAATCCCAAGATCATCCAGATGTGGACGCTCTTTATAAGCGGGTGAGTCAGCTTGATTCTAAAATTAGCCTTGCGACAGTTTACAGAACCTTGCGTTTATTTGAAGAAGCACATATCTTGAACCGCCATGACTTTGGAGATGGAAAGTCGCGGTATGAAGAAGCCTCAAACGAACATCATCACCACTTGATTGATACCCATACGGGTCAAATCATTGAGTTTCATGATGAACGAATTGAAGCTCTTCAAAAGGAAATTGCAAAAAACTTAGGATATCGCCTCGTTGGCCACCGCATTGAATTATATGGAATTCCTATAAAAGGAATTGGGAAAAAATTTTGAACACTATGATGCCCGAGCTTCTCACACCTTCTTTTGATCGTTTTTCAAAGCCGCTTCCTTTATTAAAAGCAGGGTCTCTCGAAGTACGCCTTGCTCAATCGGAAGAGGAAGTAAAAGCCGCTCAGCTCTTGCGCTATGAAGTGTTTTATGAGGAATGCGGGGCTCAGCCCGATGAAACTGTGGCTCTTTTAAAGCAAGATGTTGCCCCTATCGATGATTTTTGTGATGTTCTGTTGGTAATTGATCACGCATGCAACAAAATTGTTGGAACATACCGGTTTATGCTACGAGAAGCCGCTCGTCGCTATGGAGGGTACTACACGGCTACCGAATTTGATGTAAGCAAGCTTGTCTCTTCCCCAGGTCAAATTATGGAACTAGGTCGCTCTTGCGTCCATAAAAACTATAGAACAAAACCTACCATGCAGCTTTTGTGGCGAGGAATTGGAGCCTACATCCGCCTTAATCAAGTCAACCTTTGTTTTGGATGTGGGAGCTTTAGCGGCACGGATGTATCGATGTATAAACAAGCGCTCTCCTATCTTTATCATAACCACTTAGCTCCCCCGGACTTAAGAGCAAAAGCGCTTCCTATTCATTACCAAAAGATGGATTTACTTCCTGCCTCTCAAGTCAATTCAAAAGAAGCGCTGCGTCAGCTCCCTCCTTTGATTAAGGGATACTTACGTATGGGGGGGTTTGTGGGAGACGGAGCCTTCATCGACACCCAATTCAATTCCATTGATGTGTGTATCATTGTAAAAAAGGAAATGATGACGGAACGGTACTCTCAAAGATATACCCACTCTTCCACTCATCTGGAGGCAATCTGATGCCACGGGCCTATGGACTTGCTCTCTGGCGCTTTCTTCTTTTGGGTCTAGTGTGCCTAATCTATGGCCCCATTCATTGGGTTTTGAGTAAAGTTCATCAACCCTTAGGATTTTGGTGGGGCCGTTTTTTATTGTCGAGTTGGCGAAGATCTATCGGTCATCAGCTTATTATTAAAGGAAACCTTTCTCCTATAAAACCGACTCTGTTTGTTGCAAATCATTCAAGCTATGTAGATATCATGGTGTTAGGTACATTTATTCCTGCACGATTTGTCGCCAAACAGGAAGTTGCCAAATGGCCTGTTATAGGGTGGCTTTCAACAATTCAAGGATCCGTATACATTGACAGGAGCCGCACGGCTATTGCAGATGGGGCTGACAAACTTATCCACTATATCGATAAAGGAGAAAGCCTTATTCTCTTTCCAGAAGGAACCACATCCGACGGCTGTCGCGTCCTCCCTTTTGGAAGCTCTTTTTTTGACATAGCCCTCAAAAAAAATGTGGTGGTTCAACCTATTTCCATAACCTATGCGGGTTGGGATTACCTTCCTATGCCCCGATTTATGCGTAAATTGTGTGGCTGGTCTAGCCCAGACATTGATTTAGTTCCCCATCTATGGTCTCTGGTTCAATTAGGGACTGTTCAAGTCGTTGTAGATCTCCATCCTCCCTTTAAAGCCCAGGATTTTTCCTCTCGAAAAGACCTTGCTCAAGCAAGTTTTCAAGCTGTACATAACGGATTTGTAAAGGCTTTTGCCCACCCCCTTTCAGAGCAAATGAGTTAAAAATGCTTCAAAAACGTCTTTATATTAAAACCTATGGTTGCCAAGCAAACGTTTACGATTCAGGGCGCATGGCGGATATTTTAAAGCCCCTTGGATATGAGCTTACAGAAACGCCAGAGCATGCAGACCTTGTTATTTTAAATACGTGTCACATTCGAGAAAAAGCTGAAGAAAAAGTCTATTCAGATCTGGGGCGTATCCGTCCCTATAAGGATGACAAAATGATTTTGGCCGTGGCGGGCTGTATGGGGCAAGCAGAAGGGGCAGAAATTATGCGTCGCGCGCCTTATGTGGATATTGTTCTTGGCCCCCAAACCTATCACCGACTTCCTGAGATGATTGCGCGCGCTCACAGGTCTCAAGATAAAGAGAAAGGTCCAGGTCGCGGAGTATTGGATGTGGAATTTCCTGTTGAATCCAAGTTTGATCATCTCCCCGAAAACCACACCCATGTAGGCCCGTCCGCTTTCCTCGCTATTCAAGAAGGATGCGACAAGTTTTGTACCTTTTGTGTTGTCCCCTATACGCGGGGTGCTGAGTACTCTCGACCTGCTCGCGCCATTATGGAAGAAGCTACACGTTTGTGTGAGCGAGGAGCTAAGGAAATCACGCTTGTGGGACAAAATGTTAATGCTTATCATGGCGAAAGCCCTGCGGGACAAGAGTGGGGCTTGGGGAAACTCATGGAGTATTTAGCTTCCCTTAAAGGCCTTGAGAGACTTCGATATATGACCTCCCATCCGCGCGATATGGATGAGGAACTCATGGAGGCCCATCGGGATGTCCCTCAAGTTATGCCTTTTCTTCATCTTCCCGTCCAATCAGGTTCAGACCGAATTTTGGAAGCCATGAACCGTAAGCATACGGCTAAGCACTATCTAGACTGTATTGAAAAATTGCGCACCTATCGTCCTGACATTGCCCTTTCTTCTGATTTTATTGTGGGCTTCCCAGGGGAAACCGAAGAAGATTTCAAGAAAACCTTATCTCTTGTTCAAGAAGTGGGGTATTCCCAATCTTACTCTTTTAAATATAGTCCCCGTCCGGGCACACCTGGCGCGTTGATGGACGATCAAGTTCCGGACGACATAAAAGCCGAGCGTCTCGGTCGTCTTCAAGATCTTTTAAATACGCAGCATCTTTCTTTCCATGAGAAAAGCGTTGGGAAGACGGTCCCCGTCCTGTTGGATCGTCAAGGTAAACAAGACGGTCAAATCTTAGGAAAAACCCCTCATTTTCAATCCGTTTATGTCGAAACTACCCCGGAGCTTTTCGGAACATGTGTAGACGTAATTATAGAAAAGGCCTCTGCCAATAGCCTTACGGGAACAATTGTCAGTTAATCGAGAGTCACCAACTTTTACAGATGACTCAGATGGCTACACAGAGCCCCAATAATTTGCTTCGAATACTTATCATCAGGAGCTTTCTTCCATGTAACAAGATGGCCCATAACTTTCGGGAATATATCAACAAACTCAACTTCATCGGCGTGATGAAAGCAACTCTCCAAGTAAGCCCGTAACCCTTTTTGCTGATCAGCAGAAAACCCCGCAATATATCCATCGATAAAATTTGTATACATCTTCCACTTTAACTTTTTCATCTCTCCTAAGTCAGACTTTTCAAAGCGACGATGGGCTTGTTGAATAAAATAAAAAATATCATAAACTAAAGGTGCTGTTGGTTTGGCATTTTCATCAAAACTGTAAGCAAGTGTCTCAATATCGATTAAAGAAACTCTTCCTTTTGCCTTTACGAAAATATTATCAGAATGAAAATCACCATGAACAAGAGTATTGGCTTCAAGATATCGTTGTTTAATAGACTCAAACGTCTCTGGGAAAATAATATTCTTCGACTGAAATGTCCCGAGTGCTAAACCAACATCATAAAACGCTTGGAAAACTACGCTAGAATTTTTCTTAATATCTGACCGAACAATGTTCGTCAAACTTCTACCTTTTGCAGCAGGTAAAATTGTGAATAATTTTTCCTTTTTTTTATAGAAATACCGGCCTTCAAATATGGGGAGAATTAAAGAAAAGCCCGCTTCTTCTAACTTTCTCTCTTTTAAAAGTTTTTTGATCCCTTGTAAATTTCGTACTTCACCTGCACAACGAGCTTTGTCTACTAACATACATTGACGCAGATATTTTAAGAAGAATCTTTCCCTTTTCTTTCCTTGTTCAGAGTAACCCTCTATCATATAAACCTCGCCACTAACAAATCCACCCTTCATGGGCGTGACTGTCACATCTGTTAAGGGTATGCCTGCGCGTGCCAAAAGAGCCTGAGCAAGCTCTGGTGTGGTAAACTCGCCTGTTTTAAGACCCTTTTTTTTCTGCATTAGAGATTGCATGTGCAGACTTATTAGAGAGTCTGTAGATACTGGCCCCTCCCCCCGATTCTCGGAATGCTCATTAGTAAGATAATTCAACCGTTTCTCTGCTTTTTCTTTAAATCTAAGCCCTAGTTTTTTCCGCCCGATCGTGCCTAGTGGCATTTCGGAGTTAATGTTTTCTTTACTAGACAATTCTTGCTCAAATTCTATACGAGAGCTTGTCAGTACACTTACAAGGCTAGGTAGGTCTTGTGGGAGCTCAACGGGCTTAAGAAGTTGATTTTTTGAACTATGCTCCACATCTATGCTAACATTCTTAAGCCTTACACCAAAAGGAAGAGGAGTTTTTCCATCAAACCCAGGATTCCGAAGAATTAACCAGGACCGTGTCTCGTCTGGGGGGATGATAGAAGAAAATGTAACACTTTCCTGACCAGGATCAACTGTGACTCCGCCGTCATAATAACCATTCTGTGCGGAATTAAGGAAAGATATAGCGGTTTGTTCTGTGACTTTATCAAAGTCACAAGTAACCTTAAGTTTCTGGCCTGCCTTCACCTCGATAGGGGCTGTTTTTATAAGGCCTAAGTTCACCCAATCTTGTAAGAAATCAACGGGCTTAAGAAGTTGATTTTTTGAACTATGCTCCACATCTATGCTAACGCTCTTAAGCCTTACACCAAAAGGAAGGAGAGTTTTTCCATCAAACCCGGGATTACGAAGAATTAACCAGGACCGTGTCTCGTCTGGGGGAACAACAGAAGAAAATATAACACTTTCCTGACCAGGATCAACTGTGACTCCGCCGTCATAATAACCATTCTGTGCGGAATTAAGAAAAGATATAGCAGTTCGTTCTGTGACTTTATCAAAGTCGCAAGTAACCTTAAGTTTCTGGCCTGCCTTCACCTCGATAGGGGCTGTTTTTATAAGGCCTAAGTTCACCCAATCTTGTAATAACTCAAGGCTCTCATCCTTAGATTTTCTCTTGACTCGAGCAGTTGGTTTTTCTTCCAACAAGATGTGACCTTCACCTTCATCAGATTCTGAAAAAGCAAAGGTTGGCCCCAAAGAAAAGCATAAAGTAACAAAAAGTAATAATAGATAATTTATAGATTTCATTGATATTAACGAAATTAAAAAGAATTATTAAATATTAAAAAAAATAAGAATAACTATTAAATGTTATTTTTTATTTCAATCATCAATTTTAGTAATTTGTTATATAGCATAACAATTGTAAAATTACAACCGAATTAATTGAAAAAGTTGGTGACGGAGAAAAATAAGCCAATGTTTTAAAGAAGATTCCTAACCCTCTCCAAAACAAAGCCAAAGCAGATTTTCACAACATATGGATGGCTGAAAACAGAGAGGAGGCCCATAAGACTTTTGACCTCTTCCTTGAAAAATACAGCGCCCAGCCCCAAACACTCGAAAGGGGTGCCTTGCTCACGGTCTTTAAGCTCATCAAAAATACAGAAAAAATCATGGTGCACGCTTGATGGGCATGATTAGTTGCCAAAAGTCATTTTAGGGGCACATTCCAAGATGGTTATGAATTCATCCCCTGTGATGACCTAATGGCTACTTAATATCTCCGTCACCACCTTTTACGGATAACTCGAACAATTGTTGGAGGAAGGACTCGTACATCAAGACTCAAAGCGTAAAGACTATTGTTTCACTCTTTCGCAGGAACACACCTGCTACCCAGCTGCGTTTCAATAAGCCATTCAGCAAACCTAATATCTGATTTCCGTGGCTCTTCCTTTGAAGAATAAAAATAAACCTTTTTTACAATGTCTAAATATTCATCAACAGTGGCCTTAGGGTCACAGTCTCCTATAAGCGTCAAGACGGCCTTAGAACATTCTAGCATGAGTTCTGGATAATCTACGGGAGGGCTTATCTTCTTATGTTGGGACAGAGCGGAGGCATCCTCTCCTGATGGGGATGAGGCATTGACAAGATCCATAAGAGAGCATTCCAACGCCTCAGCTATAGCTTGAAGCGATTGGGCACTTGGCTTTTTAATTCTACCTTTAAGAATATTTCTTACGGAGTGTATACTTAGGCCGGCTCGCCTCTCTAACTCAGCAATTGAGAGGTTCTTTGCCTCCATACGTTCAATGATTTTCTCTTTTAATGCAGATGTCATACGCTTCTTTACCTAAAATCAATCTCCTATAAATATTAGTCCATAAAGACGGTTGTGGTAACCCTAAAATCGCACGATGCGAAAAAAAGCTAGCATTTATAAAATTTATGATATACAAAATACCAAAAAAGATTAACCTAAAAAAAGAAGATAGGGAGATTTCTAAACCCAACCTTCTCAATAACTAAGTGCCTGCGAACCTATTTTTTAGAAATCTCAGGTGCTCAATAAAAAAATTAGAACCCATAAAAGGTCACAATCGTAGGGAGGATACATCAACTTTTTCTAAAAGTCTACCTTCCTATAAAATGGCCTTTTGCGGACTCAGATTTTAACAACAGTAGCAGGAGCGCCTATGCTTAAGTTTGAGATCATTGAATCGACTCAACGAATTTTCAAAAATAAACTTATCAAGCTAATAATTGAAAAAATGAAATTCTTTCAGGGGATTGAGCTTTCTTTGAAAAATCGAATCACTCCCATTTTCATCATTGCAGAAGCTCGCGGCAAAAAAATATGTGGGGGAGCGTGTCTTCTTAAAAAAAAGATTACTGATATTCAAGAAGATCTCGGAGAGCTTGTTACCACGCTCACTGTCCATAACAACACTGTCTGGGAATGTTCGACTATTTATTTTGAGCCTTCTTCAAACTACCCTCTCCTCAACACATCTGAAGTCGATGTCTTTTTACAAAATTTTTATCGAGGATTGTATGAGGAGCTTGTTGCTTTTGGATCGAAAAAAAAAGTGAGCTTTATCATCATGAAGCTCTTACCAGACGTTTATGTTTCTACAAAAAAATTTGGTTTATGGCCTTACGTCGTAGAACTCAAACCTCAAAACTCCCCTGATGGGCTTTTCCATGGAATCCTGCCTCTAGCAGGTAGTCAATACGAAGCTTATCAAAACACTTGGAGAATTTGAAAAGTACGCAAGTTTTTATTTTTTTGTAGAATTAGAACTTTTCGTAGAGCTAGAATTTTTCATCTGTTGCGAAGCAGTAGGTCCAGCAAACCCTGATTGATTAATGAGAGAATTACTATCACCTACGCTTTGAAGAGCTGTGGCACACCCCATAAGCTTAAACTCCACTTCTGCACGACATGCAGAAAGTGCGGATTTAAGACTTTCCGTAGAGAATCCCTTGGTGTTACCCTCATTGCTGGACTTTTCTTGCTGCTGGGTTAAAAGAGTTTGTTGAATTATACCATACCGTATGCAGGCCGTTTCAGCCTCGCCACAAACAAGAAACATTTGAGCATTAGAATAGGTCCAAGTTTTGTTAAGCAGAACAGAACAATCGAAGACTGACGGATTTGGATTTCGGTTTAGGTAATCTGATTTTCCCAAAAGCAACGATACAACGTCTGCGGGGATAGTAACAGACGGTGATTCTGAGGGGGTCGGAGGAAGGGCGTTATAGTTCTGAGCTTCTAGGCCTCCCTCAACAAGAAAGACAAATGCGCTAAGAAAAAAATAAGGTTTCATGCGTGGATTCCCCCAAAAGAGTTGAATTTCTTTTTGTAACCGTTTAAAAGTGTATCACTTCTTATAAAAGAAGGAAATACTTGCTGTTATCCTTTTTTTAAGATAAACAAGCTACATTAACATCCATAAGAACGATAGGTTGTAACAATGGCAGTTCCTAAGAAAAAAACGTCTCCCTCACGCCAAAGAATGCGACGAGCTCATCATGCTCTCAAAGTCGTTGCAAGTGTTGAGTGTTCTAATTGTGGCGAGCGCAAGCTCCCCCATCATCTGTGCCCAGCTTGTAATCATTATAAGGGGCGTCAGGTGCTTGGACAAACATCAGATGCGTCCATTGCTTAAAGCATACCTTCCATAAAAAGGGAGAGTTTTAAGTGGAAATTATCTTATCTGTTGATGCAATGGGGGGGGACAAAGCCCCCGAAATGATAATTCAAGGTCTTGCAGCTGCAGCACAACGCTATCCCTCTGTTCATTTTCTTCTTTATGGAAACAAAGAAATCGTTGAGCCTTTGCTGATCCAAGAAAAAGCCTTGCTAGAAAAAGTTACCCTTATTCCTTGTGAAGAAGTCATCTCACCAGACACAAAGCCAAGTGCTGCTGTGAGAGGATTCCCCAATTCTAGCATGCGTCAAGCCATTAAGGCCGTTGCAGAGGGGCGCGCTCAAGGCGTCATTTCCGCTGGCAACACAGGTGCCTACATGGCTCTTGCAAAAATAATTTTGAAAACCATACCAGGAATTGATCGCCCAGCTTTGGCAAGTCTCGCTCCAACTTTGCGAGGAGAAGTTGTCATTTTGGATCTAGGGGCTAATGTGGAGTGTTCTCCTAAAAATCTTCAGCAATTTGCGATCATGGGAGAACTTTTTGCCCGTCACGTTCTCCATCTCCCACACCCTAAGGTAGGCCTGATCAATGTGGGCTCTGAAGATATCAAAGGAAGTACCATAGTGAAGGAAGCCGCTGATCTTATTCGCACCTCTTCCATTAAAGATAATTTTTATGGTTTCATCGAAGGCAATGATATTCCTCGCGGGACAGTTGATGTAGCTGTCATGGACGGTTTTACGGGCAACGTCGTCTTAAAGGCAGGAGAAGGCGTCATGCAGCTTGCCATCCATTACTTTAAGGAAGCGTTTAAAAGTTCCTGGACTGCACGACTTGGTTATTTCTTTGCTCGACCCATGCTGCAGAAGCTTTCCATGCGCTTGGACTATCGGCGTTACAATGGTGGAATTTGGCTAGGCCTGGGCGGCATCGCGATTAAAAGTCATGGGGGAACAGATGCGCTTGGGTTTGCGCATGCTATTGATCTGGCCGTTGATATGATAACGTCTCAGATCAATAAACACTTTCTCAAAGAATTTTCCTCAGAAGAGGCATCTCCACCTAAGGCGGCAAATCAATGACCCTTCGTTCTGTTATTCTGGGGACAGGAAGTTACCTTCCTAAAAAAAGAGTGACAAATCATGATTTGTCTCAGCATCTTGATACGTCCCACGAATGGATTATGGAAAGAACTGGAATTTCTGCGCGTCACATTGCAGCCCCAGAGGAATATACGTCTACTATGGCTATTGAAGCGGCTCAAAAAGCGTTGACCGCAGCACAGCTAACTGCGCAAGACATTGATATGCTTATCTTGGCTACCTCAACCCCTGATCACGTCTTTCCTTCAACGGCTAGCCGCATTCAAGAAAGTCTAGGGATTTCCAAGGGCTTTGCTTTTGATCAAGCCGCCGCTTGCAGCGGGTTTATCTTTGCTCTCGCAACGGCAGACGCTTACCTTAAACAAGAAATGGCAAAGACAGCTCTTATTATTGGCTCTGAAACCATGAGCCGTCTTCTGGATTGGGAAGATCGCGGAACAGCCGTCCTCTTTGGAGATGGGGCAGGAGCCGTTGTTCTACAGGCTCAAACGCAAACAGACCGGGGAATTTTAGGGAGTCTTCTCCGGACAAATGGAGCCGGCTACGACCAACTCTACGTAAACGGAGGCCCGAGCACAACCCAAACTATCGGAACCATCCAAATGAACGGAAGGGAAGTTTTCCGTAATGCCGTGAATCGACTGGAAGAAGCGGTGGAAGGTATCTTAAAAATTCATAACATTTCTCAAGAAGAGATTGACTGGCTTGTCCCTCATCAAGCCAACAAACGCATCATTGATGCAACAGCAAAGAAACTTGGATTACCCGAGGAAAAAGTTATTCATACAGGAGCTGATCAAGCCAACACCTCAGCTGCCTCTATCCCCTTAGCTTTAGATAACGCTGTGAAGGATGGCCGCATTAAAAAAGGGGACCTTGTCTTGTGTGAGGCTTTTGGAGCCGGTTATGCTTGGGGATCCACTTTAATCCGGATGTAAGCCCATATCCTTAAAGGAGCTAAGATGAAATACCGCGTTGCCGTTGTCGGTGCCACAGGAAATGTGGGAAGAGAAATTCTCAATACCCTTGCGGAGAGAAAGTTTCCTCTCGAGGAAATTCGAGCGGTTGCCTCTTCTGACTCCGTAGGTCAACGTGTCTCTTTTGGAGAAGACGACGTTTTAGATGTTATTCCCATTACAGACTTTGATTTTAGCGGATTTGACTTTGCGCTTTTTTCAGCAGGAAGCGCCGTTTCGGCTGAGTTCGCCCCTATCGCAGCTCAAGCAGGATGTATTGTTATTGATAATTCGTCTCACTTTCGTCAAGAACCTGAAATCCCCTTAATTGTACCAGAGGTCAATCCAGAATCTCTTGTAAGTTACCGCAACTGCAACATTATTGCGAACCCTAATTGTGTCGCTCTTCCCCTATCTATGGTCTTAAAACCGCTTCTTGATGAAGCAGGGCTTAAACGCGTTGTTGTCTCCACATATCAGTCTGTTTCAGGAGCAGGGCGTGCCGCCATGGATGAACTTTTTAACCAAACCCGCGCTATTTATATGAATCAGCCTGTTGTTAAAGAAGAGATGTCAAAACAAATTGCCTTTAACGTTATCCCCCAAATTGACAACTTCATGCCTGATGGAACCACGTTTGAAGAAACAAAAATTTCCCTTGAAACGCAAAAGATTTTAGGGGTTAACCTCGGTATGGCTGTCACATGTGTGCGCGTTCCTGTCTTCATTGGCCATTCTCTAGCAGTTTCGGTCGAACTTGAAAATCCCTTATCTGTGGGCGAAGCCCGCGCCTTATGGCGTGATTTTCCGGGGCTTTCTATTGTTGATTACCGTCAAGAAGATGGATTTGTGACACCTGCAGAAGTGGCAGGAGAAGATCCTGTATTTATCAGCCGCATCAGGCGCGACACCTCTGTTCCCCATGGTCTTCTTTTTTGGGTTGTCAGCGATAATTTACGAAAAGGAGCCGCTCTTAACGCCGTGCAAATTGCGGAACAACTTATTTCCGACTATCTAGCTCCTAACTGTCACCAGAATATAAATTAGAGATTATTTATAAAATTTCCAACAGGCCATTGCCTTACCACCGGACACTTTTATCCCGGCTACCCAACCTTTGTCATCCCCGAGCTAGGAATGCTTTGTTTTCGTAAGAAAACATTAGTATTCCTTCGTCGGGGATCTTGGTTGAACTCCGGTCTGTTGAAAAAAATCTCCGATCAAGAAACTCTAGGATTTTCTATGAAAATCAAGAACTTCTATGTCGGGGATGACAACAAAACTGGCAATACTTCAAAAAATGTCCGGTGTTAAGAGGGCATCCCCTCAAGCAGATTCAAGAATAAAAAAGTTTATACCGCAAGTTTTTCATATTGTTGGGTTGATGTGGCAAGACTCTCCCATCTTTCTTTCACCACCTCCCACACAGGAGAAACGGTCAGCGCTGTCATATAACAGTTTGTATCTTCTTTAGTTTGTCTAACATTTCCCGTAAAAGGTTCACCCCTGATCGTACGATGGGGGGAAGACGGTTGATCAGACCAAGGTCCATAAATCTTTTCATTCGAAGGGCCGAAAAGAGCAATAGTGGGCGTTCTGACGGCTGCACTGAGATGCATAAGCCCCGAGTCATTTCCTATAAATAGCCTAGAAGATTTAATGAGAGCCGCGCTGTCAAGAAGGGGGCCTCCAATGGTATCAACACATTGATCTTTTGGAAGAGCGTTAAGAAGAGGCTCCACAAACTCTTTTTCATGAGGGGCCGCAAAAACAGCCACCTGTGCTTCAGGATAAGTTTTACAAAAAGTTTTTAAGAGAGTAATAAAATTTTCAATGGGCCATTGCTTTCCTCTCCACCCAGGAATAGGAGCAACGGCAAGCGTTGGGCGATTGGGCTTGAGACGTGCAAGACGTTCTTCAGAAATCCATAGTGTGGGAGCGAGAGGCTCGCGACTTCCAAAACAATCACTCACCTGGTAAACTTTGTGAACTAAATCTGCTCTATGGGTCCATATATATCTTTTGTTAGCTTTAAGAACAAAAGCAGTTGCTGAACCCTTAAAATCAAAGACCCGGTTCCAGGACGTACCGCGCGTCTCTCTCAATATATCCAACCAATGCTTTTTCCACGGTTTTTTTGCAATGGAAATTATTCTCTCAAGATGCGGAAGATCCTCAAAAATAGGAGCTACACGTGGAGAAGCAACAATAACCGATGGTTCATCTTTATATTGATCGATACCACCAGTTGTTAAAACTGAGTCCCCTAGAAGAGAGGGAAGAATAAAAAGATTTGTCATGTGCACTCCTTGGGTTGAGAATTATGCCAAACAAGGGCCTTCTTCTCAATCATCTTAATAAAATCATCTTTTCCCCAACAATACCGCTCTATATCATCAGGGTATTTTAAAACAAGTCTTTTTTTAAGGTCAGCATAAGCAAACGCCTCTTCAGGATGAGTTCTTAGGTAGTCTCGAAAAAGAAGGTGGCGCTTGACGTCGGGGTGGCATTCTTCAAAAACATGAACGTTAAACAGCCTTTTCCCGTCTTGGCTTTTTACAAAAAATCGCCGCCCAGGCATGCCATATTCACCCTTAGCCTCATATCCCAAGGCTTCAACAGAAGCGGTCAGACGATCAACCTCACAAAGATCTCTGACCACAGGAAGCATATCGACAACAGGTTTTGCAACAATCCCTGGAATGGATGTGCTCCCAATATGATGAATCGTAAGGAGAGTATCACCGAACACTTGTCTCAAATCTTCAGCTTCCTTATTGAAAAGAGCTTCCCACTGAGATGTGTAAGGCACCATCTCAATCTTTTCTTTATCCCGCTCCCAAATAAAAGAAGAAAAGTCAGAGTGAAAAAGAGAAGGGTCAAATCCAATAATCTCATAAGTTGCAAGGCCATGGAGCATAAAAGGGTCTTTTTTTAAAATATCCTCAAACTCTCCCCGTCGCGTTAATGGAGACAGAATAACACCTCCCTTGTCCGAATACATACGACCTGACGCAATAAAGACATTCTTAGCATAGCCTTCCTTTAAAAATTCCATATGCGCGGAACGATAAGGATCAATATCCTCAAGAGGAACTTTATAATGGAGAAGGACTATGAACATATGCTTTACATTCTTCTACTTGTCATCCCCTGCTGTGGCGGGGATCCACTTACCAGAAAGCTAGAGCCAGAAAGAAGTCAAGAGGATGTTGCGACCATATTGCCTACGCGGGGATGACAATGCAGAGTAAACCTAAGACGGTCAAAAACTACCTTAAACAGACTTAATCCACTCTAAAAGAGCCGTTTTAGATTGCACACCAACTTTTGTCCCTACCATTTTTCCATCCTTAAACATCATCAGAGTAGGAATAGAACGAACTCCCAAAAGAGCCGGCGTCTCAGGATTTTCATCAATATTTAATTTTCCAATGGTAGCAACAGCTCCTATCTCTTGAGACACTTCTTCCAAAATAGGACCAATCATCCGACAAGGCCCACACCATTCCGCCCAAAAGTCCACAAGCACAGGGACTTTTGCATCCATCACATCCTTTTTAAAAGAGGCGTCTGTTATTTTTAAAATTTCCATGTATGCGTTCCTTATATGTAATGAGTAACTTAGACTTTTCTTATTGTAGTCCTCCACGTCCTCTCCGTCAATTAAAGTGTATAGGTTGTATAAGTTCACATAAAATGAGACTCAAGCGATCTCTGGACAGGATGATAGAAGATAGCCTAAAAGGAGCTGTCTCTTGTTACAAAAGTGACTTTCAATAAAACGTCTAATCCGGCATAATACTTCATAAGGTTACTCCTGTCGTTTGTGACTTAAATTATTTTTGAAAATACCGTTCACCATAAGAGGTATATTTCGAGTTAAAATAATGGAGTAGTCCCCTATCCTCAGTTGACAATTACAGTAGATCTATTAACTAACGCTTAGTATTTCTCTTCTTAGACATCTCCCCAGATTGTCGCTTGTAAATCTCTGGAGAGCTGTAGTCTTATGAAGGAGAAAAATAGAAAAAAATACACAGGGCTAAATGCTAACGCGAGTAACTTGCTAATTATGGAAAAAAATTAGAAATATTTTAACTATTATTAACTATAATAAAAGAACAGGAGAATACCAATGAAGGGAATTGTCTTTACTACACTCAATGACATGGTTGAAGAAAAATTTGGGCTTGCAACTTGGGAAACTCTATTAGATAAAGTTCACCCCGAGAATAAAGGGATTTATACAGCAGGGGGAACATATAAAGATGCAGAGTTGGTTTCTTACGTTATGGAATTATCTAAGCTTAAAAAGATTGAACCAGCACAACTTATTGAAGCCTTCGGGATCTACTTTTTTCCAGTGTTGGCGAATAAATACCCTGTATTTCTTCCTGAAGGGATCTCTTTTAAGGAATTTATGAAAAACGTAGATAAAATTATTCATGTAGAAGTCAACAAACTTTACTCAGATGCTATTTTACCCGCTATGAGTTATGAGGAGCCTTCCCCAAATGAGCTCGTCATCCTTTACCGCTCTCCTCGTAAACTTTGTGCGTTAGCCGTTGGCCTTACGAAGGGAGCTGCCAATCATTTTAACGTTCCCATTGCGATTCAACATCCCATTTGTATGCACAAAGGAGCGGATCATTGTCGATTGGAGGTCACCATTGAAAAATAGTGATTTTGTTTTAGAAATAGAGACTTATAAAAAAGCTCGGCGGCGTGATAAAGAGGCGCGCCTTGTGGCTGAGACATTGTTAGAAGACAAAACACGTGAGCTTTATGTGACTCATGAAGAGCTTAAAAAAAAGTATAATGAACTCGAACGATATTCAAGTGAACTAGAATTATTTCTTTCAATTGCTAAGCTTTCTGAAGGAACTCTAAACCTGGATAAAGTCCTCCACTTTTTTGTTAATGCCGTGTGTAAGCTTGAGAAATGGCCGGCATGACACGTTTATATGCCAAACCTTAACAATAATAATGAACTTACTTCTGGAGGTATATGTTATCTCAAGGATAAAGAAAAATACGCGGAACTGTTTGAAGTCACAACAGCCATGCGTTTTAAAAAGGGCATAGGATTCCCAGGGGTTGTGGTTGATACAGGAAAGCCCCTTTATATCGAAGACATAGAAAAAGACAAACGT
>JACPNY010000035.1 GCA_016185255.1 Pseudomonadota bacterium | reverse complement strand
GATCAAGGGGTACAAAAAGCAGTTAGGGATCTTTATTCTCCTTTTTGGCGCTGTGTATCTATCATGGAAGCTTAAAACGGCGCATATGAGTGAGCCATGGCAATGGCAAAATACCTTTAAAATTGAGAAGCTCTGGAGCGATCAAGCCATTGCCGTCTATAAGCAACTCATGGAAAAATCCGTGCAAGATATTGTGAGAAGCTTTTTGTTTCTTGTAAGCATGGGGATTATTTACCGACGGAAAAAAGAGGTTTTCCTGTTTTACCTTATTTTCTCCTTTGTTTATTTGTTGGGATTGGTTGTCACTTATGTTTATGCCTTTGATGGGTATTATGAAGCGGCGATTAATGCGTCCTATATACGGTACGTAAAAATTGTCTTTGTGCCAGCTTATGTCTATGCGCTTTATATTTTGTTATCTACGTCTTCGAAGTTCACTGAGTGGGATAATATTTTAGTCAAGAGGGCCGCTCTTCGCTACGTGTTTTCTTTTGTGGTTGCCTTGCTGTTTACTTGCTTTTTTTATCCGTCCTTGGGGTGACATCCCCTTGTCTTTAAGTTAAAGAGGAGATAGAACTCATTCTTAGGATAGAATGCTTAGAAAAATAAGTGTCTGTTTTGTAATCTATTATAACATTGTCATCTATTGTAACTTAGTGAGGTCTCTTTATGAAAAAATTTTTGTTAATCACGTCTTGTTTTTTGTCTCTCTCCCCTATGGCTTACGCGATGGATACTGGTTCTTCAGTGGCGCAAGAAGAGCAGGGCGACGGTCGCTTAACTGTGAAAAAAACTCTTGAAATTCCTTATGAAAAAAAAATCTTTCTTCCTAACGGTGCCGGAGCTTTGCCATTTCCTGTGAATTTGGTTGAATTCACACAAAAAAATGTGGACATGGGGTTTTCTTTTGATGAAAGGGGACATGTTGGGAGTTGTCTGGAGTTCCCAGCTGGGTTTCCTAACGATTTACACTCCCGCATATTCACAGCCTTTAATGACTTTGAGCCTTTCCCCGAAGAGCATAATCCTGATGGATTTGGGTGTTTGAGTGGAAGTGTTACGAGTGGCCGCGAGACTATTGGTAGCTATACGGAACAGCTTATATCGCCATGGGAGGGAATTGAGAGGACCTTATTGGTTTTAAAAGCTCAAGCCTATAGAGAACTCTTAGCCTTAAGGGATGGCATTCCTGCTTCTGTTACAGTGTTGCCCAGAGGAGGAGCAACAGCTGAGCCATTAGCAACTGTAGACGAAGAGTCAGCATCTTCTGGAGACGAATCTTCTGTGCTAGGTGATGAAGGCGAGGATCAACTTTCGGTCGTTGCCATATCTTTATCTCCTTTAGAGCCCATTGAGGTGCTTGAGAAAGTAGCTCAAACGAAACGTCCAGCTCTCTCTGATCTTAGAAGTTGGTTAAAGAGAATGGGTGCAATTGTGACAACTAAAAAGCATCCAAGGAATAGAAGAAAAATTGCACAGATATCAGTAGCTGTTGGTAATCATAGGACGACTTTCTCTTCTAAGACAGACAAGGCTGCCTTAAAAAGACACGTGACCAAATTTTTGGAACAGGTTGGTGGGCCAAGAGAGTAAGGACATAATACTACGTCTTACTCTTTTGTTATCTCTGACAGCCTAAAAAAGGCAACTTCAAGAACACTGAGTATCGGCACCTTCAAGGTGATGGGGCTATCTCCTGCTAGTTTCCATCTATGTTTACCCGCCTCCGCAAAGCCCCGTGCCTTGGCTCGGGGTTTAGAGTGGAGCGGGTATCCGACGAAGCCTTGGCGAAGGCGGATACGCTTTGGCAGGTGAACCCCGACGAAGAAACATAAGTTACCCTGGGTCCTGGCCCATGAAGTTTCACGCTATTTTAGTTCTCTTTAAAAAACATCGTAAACTCTTCTGGAGTAAGGAAGGAAGTTCAGGAAGATGAGAGAGGTGAGTGAGCACTAAGAGAAAAATGAATGAGCGGCAAGAGGAGAGGAGTTAAAACATAGATTTTCAATTCGTCCCTCCATTGGCAGAAACAGAAGCGATGACAAAAAACGAACAGACTCTCAACATTTTGTGGGTGCTGAATAATATCAAAAATTTTTATTGTAATTTTTAAAAGTTTTTCTATAGTAACAAGGTCTGTTTTTTTAGATAGATCCTCTATAATTTTTTGAAAGGATTTGTAATGGTTGTCACCTCCCAAAATCTTTTATCTTTTGCGGCAGCGCTTGCTTTAGGACTACAAATTTGTGCTTCTTCTCCTGTCCTAGCGATGGATTATGATGGCTTGCCGAAAGCTCCTGCAGCAAAAGCAGCAACGAGTTTGCCACAGGATAGTGTGCGGAAGGCTATGACAAGTGGTTACTTTGTTCATGCTTTTCCACAGAACTTGTCGCAGTATGATTGGACGCTCCGGGCGGGGACCATGATTCCTGTTACAATGGATATTGGAGGGATGGGTGCCATGCTTCTGAATACCCTTGAGGGTGTCATGAGTGCTGAGGATAAACAAAAAGTGAAAGCAATAATGGGCGGTTCGTCAGGAAACGTCGTCACAACTTTTCAAGTCAATCCTGATGGTTTCCGTCCTTGTCTTTATTTTACATTAAACTCTATCCTCGAGCCTCATGCAGCGTCGAATGTATCTGCGTATACCTCGGCTGTTCTTATCCCTGCCGGTGAGCTTCTTCGCGATGTTGTGAATATGTCGCCGAGGGATATGGCCGTCTGGCGTGCTGAAATTGATTTACGCAAGATTCCTGGTGCCATGCTGGTGGTTCCAGAAGAGCAGGCGAAAGGCGTCTCTCATCCTTCTGGCTTAACGGTATATTCCTATAAAACAGGTAGAACTTTATCGGGTTCTGTTAAAGCTCTTCTCAAGTCAAAAGGGGTGGAGGGGATTACTTTGCAAGATGCGCCCCAAGGTCAAGAGACTTATCTTGATAAAGCATTAGTAGGGGGGGTGAATATTGAAACGGTCGAAGCTTTTACAGAGTTTCTTGGGAATCCTGGCATCTCCTTTGGACATGAAAAAGGACCGAAGCGTGCCGGACTTGGCACTTATATTGGGATTTTGCAGCCCTTTGCAGAAAATGTGAATAAACTGTGTGCAAGAGGCTTCTATAGTAAGGGGACAAGCCAGATTCCTTCCCACTATTCTAAATATAGGCCGGAGCCTTATCTTCAACTAGCAGCTGTTGCCTTAGAAGAAATGGGATCTCTCGTCGAAAGAGTAGGCAATCAGTCTATTTTGGATGATTTTACAACTGTCCAAAAGGGAAAGATAGAACAGGTTCTAACAGCTTTAGATGGGTTTATCCGAGGCCATCAAAGCAGCCCAGAATGGGAAAAGAAACTTTATACTTCAGACATTGCCCTCCGATTAGCTGATATGTCCTATGCAGTCGCCCGAAGAGTTTTAGATCATGCGTCTCTTGCGCCTGTTAAAGAAGAAATGGAAACTCTGTATTGGGCCTGCCGTTGGAATCAAGCATTTCCTGCCTATGGAGTGCAAGCGCCAGATGATCTGAATGTGTTGACCCAACTGGAAGCCGCAGCTGGCAGGTTGAGAACAAAACTAGAGGCAGGACGATATTCATGGTTTTACGCTCAATATCTCAATCACTTGCTTGCGGTTTATGTGCCGGGACAATCGGTGGAAGGTTTTGCGGATCACTATGTGCAGGCTTTGAGGGCGATAAGGACAACTCTGCCTCAGCGTGGATGGATCAAGGTCAAATGCGGGGCCGCTCCCGTAGGAAAGGTGATGTGGAAAGACACCCTAAGTCGTTTTAGGTTAGAGCTTCCAAAAGATTTACTTGCAGCAGGCCTTAAGGATACTCCTGTGCTCCAGACGCCTCACGCCCAGCAGGATGCCTATTAATTAGGGAGATGTCATGGATAGAGACAAAACAGCCTCTATCCTTTGATAACCTCTTCCACATAGCGGCAAAAAGCGTCTCCCCGCGCTTCAAAGTCCCGGAATTGGTCAAAGCTGGCACAAGCAGGACTTCAAGGCCCATAGACCGGAGGGCTCCATAGGCTGCTGCTATGTTTTGCCAGTTATGCTGCCCTCTTAAACGGTCGAATTGTCGTAAGTCCAAGACGGACTCGTCTTTTTCATACAGATACCCGTCTTTTACATAAAGGCCTTCTGAAAGGATTTTAGAGATGGAAATAGGGAGAAGATTGACTTTTTTAGAGACGGCAAGGGCCTCATAAATCGACAAGCAATGAGGATCATCCACACTGATGACAAGCGTGTCAGTGGACGTTGAATTTTTATAAATAAGCTTCTTAGCTGCGATATAGCCTTCCATCCCCCCATGCCTCTCCAAATGATCTGGGGTAATGTTTAAGAGAACGCTCACCTCTGCATGAAAGCTGGGGGAGGTTTCCAGTTGGTAAGAAGATAGCTCTAGAACATAAACGCCATCTTTATCTAAGGGGTTAAGATCCATCACCGGAATTCCCAGATTTCCGCCTACTTCTACACGAGCCTCCGTTTCTTTGAGAATATGGCCAATGAGGGTTGTGGTGGTGGATTTTCCGTTTGTTCCCGTAATGCCCACATAACCAGCCTTAGGCTGGCTTAAGCATAGAATCTCGATGTCACTGATGGGGAAGACCCCTGCAAGTCGAGCGTGCGCCACAAGGGGATGAGGAGCAGGATAGTGGTGAGGAATGCCGGGGCTTAAGATAAGGTGATCAACCTCCGCCCAGTCAACCGTATTTAAATCTGTTAAAGGAAGTCCTTCAGCATGAGCATTAGCCCGGGCGTCTTCCTGATCATCCCAGGCAAGAACATGGGCGCCGGCCCTTAACAAGGCTTTTGCAGTTGACTTGCCAGACCGTCCAAGCCCGAGGACAGCAATTGTTTTATCGTTAAAGAGGTGAGGAGTGATCATGGATGCATCAGGGTGTTATATCAAGGCGTATGGTATGATTACTCAGGATCACCTCATGAAAATTTGCGAGGGAAAGTTCTTTTACCTCTCCCCCTTGTGGGAGAGGTCGCCGCGCAGCGGCGGGTGAGGGGGTAATTAAGATCATTTTTAACACTTCCTCTATATTACTCAGCATGTCGTTATTCCAAAAGCACATAACTTTAAACCCATCTTTTTACCCGTGTGAGGTTGTTATCATCGGCTTCTTAATCTACCTGTTGTTCGTCATCAAGTTTTGTTCGCAATGCTCTCAATTTGTCATCCTTGGGCTAGAAGTGCTTGATTTGCGTAGCAAAGCTTAGCACTGATTGACCCGAGGATCTTCTAGCAATTCACAAGATCCTCGCTTAAGAAGAGCTAGAATTTTCTTCGAAAATTAAGCACTTCTAAAGCAAGAATGACAAGCTCTTTTAATTTTGTTCACGGAGCCTGGAACTACCCTAAAAACCCCTCACCCGCCCCTTTGGGGCGACCTCTCCCACAGGGGGAGAGGTGGCTCTTTCACCTGAAAAAATTAACTTCATCTCTGCAAAGGTAAGGAATGACAAGGATTAGTGAATTTTGCAATTTGCTCATGGAGTTGTCAACTAGTTTACCGCAACTTTAACGTCGATAACCCAATCAACGCCAAGACAATGGAGATAATCCAAAATCGAAAAACAATTGTGGGTTCTGACCATCCTTTCTTTTCAAAGTGATGGTGGATGGGTGCCATCAGGAAAATCCGTTTTCCGCCAGAAAGCTTAAAATAGCCCACTTGAAGAATAACAGAGATGGCTTCCATCACAAAAAGCCCTCCTACAATGGCAAGCACAAGTTCGTGTTTTGTAATCACAGCCATTGTTCCGAGGGCTCCTCCCGCCGCAAGAGATCCTGTGTCTCCCATAAAGACCATGGCAGGGGGGGCATTATACCATAAAAACCCAAGGCCGGCGCCGATCAAAGCCCCACAAAAAATGGCTAGTTCTCCTGCTCCTGGGACGAACTCAATTTGAAGATATGTTGCAAAGACATGGTTTCCCACAACATAAGAAATAAGCATAAAGCAGGCGGCTACAATCATGACGGGGCCTGTGGCAAGGCCATCCAGGCCATCGGTTAAATTAACAGCATTAGAAGCTCCCACCATCACAAGCACGGCAAAGGGCACATAAAACCATCCCAAATTAATCAAAATATCCTTAAAAAAAGGCAGGGAAATACTGGTGGCAAGAGGGGGTTCTCCTAATATCATCACTCCATAACTGGCAATGGCACTCATGCTGACTTGTAAAAGAAGCTTCTTTTTCCCAGAAAGCCCCTTTGAGTTACGCTTTGTAAGCTTTAAATAGTCGTCCATCGCTCCTATACAACCAAAGCCAAGGGTAATCAGAAGAACAATCCACACATACCAGTTGGCCCAATTCGCCCATAAAAGAACACTCGATGTTAGGGCAAAGAGAATAAGACTTCCCCCCATGGTGGGGGTCCCTTTTTTTGTGACAAGATGGGAGGCGGGGCCATCCTCGCGTATGGGTTGTCCCTGTCTCTGTTTTTTCTTCAACCATTGAATGAGAGATGGACCACATAAAAAGCTAATCAAAAGGGCGGTGAGAAGGGCCCCCGCAGTCCGAAAGGTAATATAGCGAAAGAGGTTGAAAAAAACACTCTCATGTCCCCAGAGAGTGTAAAGATAATAAAACATAGGTGACTCCTTTACCCCTTTTGAACCTCAAGCAATGCCTCCACAATCGGCTTTACGCGCGTCCCCAAGGACGCTTTGACGGTAATAACATCCCCTGGCTGAATCGCTTCCATTACAAGGGGAATTAACTCCAAGGAGGTGGGCGCATATCCCCCCTTCATGTTTTGAGGAAGGCGGTCAAACAAGTAGGCCATATAAGGGCCACAACAATACACCAAATCCACCTTGTTTTGTAAAAGAGGGTCGAGAAGTTCTTCGTGACGCTTTTGGGAGACATCCCCTAACTCGCGCATATCTCCAATAACAGCAATTTTGCGCTTGCCATCACTTTTTCCTAATATTTCAAGGGCAGCCCGCATGGAGGTGGGATTTGCGTTGTAACTTTCATCAAGAATCGTGAAGACTCCCTTGTGGCGGCGTCCTCGGCCCATGGGGATTTCAACGGTTGCAAGACTGTGGGCGGCTTGTCTTACATCAGCGCCAGCTAAATGAACGGCTCCTAAAACAGCAAGGCTATTCAGAGCCCAATGAGTCCCTGGAGCTGGGAGGGTGTAGGATACTTTTTTTCCCCCAATCTCCGCTACAACAGACCCTGTTTCAGCGTGTCCTTCATAGGAGAGAAGGCGAAAATCAGACTTTTCATCGCGTCCAAAGCTAAAGACTTGTAATCCGTTCTTTTTGGCGATCTCCGCCAAAAGGCTGAACTGGGGATTGTCCTGATTTAAGATCACACGGCTTCCCTTCTCCATACCTTCGAAAATTTCAGCCTTAGCGCGCGCAATATCTTCGACGGATTTGAAAAAAGCCACATGGGCTTCCACAACTTGGGTAATAAGAGCGATTTGGGGTTTAATCATGTGACTTAAAGGACGAATTTCGCCCGTTTGACTCATACCAACTTCAAAAACAGCAAATTGGGTGTCTTGTGGCATGCGTGCCAGAGTAAGCGGAACTCCCCAATGGTTGTTGTAACTGGAGACATTTCCATGCGTGCGCCCTTGGTCTTTGAAGACCCATTTTAACATCTCTTTCGTGCTTGTTTTTCCAACACTTCCTGTAACGGCGATACGGAGTGCTGAGGATCGGTCACGCGCTGCTATCCCAAGTTTTTCTAAAGCTTGAAGCGTATCATGAACACGCACAAGGGGGAGGGGAGTCTCACTCTCTTCTGAAACAAAAGCAGCTGCGGCTCCTTTTTGCGCCGCATCAGCCAGGAAAACATGACCTTCCCCTGTCTCTCCTTTAAGGGCCACAAAGAGATCCCCTTTTTCAAGGGTGCGCGTGTCAATTGAAATGCCAGAGCATTCCCAGGGAGAAGAAGATTTGCCTCCCACTATTTGATCTACAGCTTTTGATTCCCAGAGAATTGTCATTTTGTCACCCATTTTTGTACCTCTTCCACATCGTTAAAAGGAAATGCTTTGTCTCCTATCAATTGATAAGGCTCATGGCCTTTTCCTGCAATTAAAACCACATCCTCTGGAACCATTTCTTGAAGAGCTGTTTTGATTGCTTCATGTCTTGAGGCAATCTCCCTTGCATTTGGACATTTTGCAAGAATTTGTTGTCGAATAGCAGCTGGATTTTCGTGGCGAGGATTATCATCTGTTACGATGACTGTATCAGCAAGAGTTGCAGCAATGTCTCCCATCACGGGTCTTTTAAAGGGATCTCTGTCTCCTCCACACCCAAAGACGACCCAAAGCTTTCCTTGTGTATGAGGGCGTAAGGCTTTTAAGGCTAAGGATAGGCCATCAGGAGTGTGGGAATAGTCTACATAAACACCAGGGGCTGCGTGTTCAAGACGTCCGGGGACACCTTTTAGATTTAAGCACGCCTCTACAGCTTGAGGGGCAGACCCCCCACAGGCAATAATGGCACTCAAAGCTGCCATAACATTATACACTTGAAATTGACCGACAAGAGGAAGAGTTAGGGCATAAGATTTATCTTCCACCTGTAACACGATTTCCTGGCCATCCCTTGTGGGGATGAGGGACATGAGCTTCACAAGAGTCCCCTTTTTTCCAAAAGTCAGTGTCTTAAGATCACGTTCTTTGCACAAGTTCAGAAGCTTTGCATACTCCTCGATATCCGTATTTAAAATAGCAATGGCAGGAGGGTTCATAATTTCCTTAAAAAGACGGGCCTTTGCATCAAAATAAGCCTCTAAGGTATGGTGATAATCCAAATGATCATTAGAGAAATTTGTAAAAACAGCAGCCTGAAGGCGCACGGAGTCTAAACGGTGTTGGTGAAGGGCATGACTCGATGCCTCAAAGGCCACATGATCAATGTGTTGTTCTTTGAGAGATTGGAGAAGTTGATGAAGCATAACAGGGTTGGGTGTGTTAATGCCTTCTGTTCCTGTGGGGGGAGGGAGAGGCCTCCCTTCAATCACAAGTCCCAATGTGCCTAAGCTTGCGGCAGGGAGACCCATATGATGCCAAATCTGACGCATAAAGGAAACAGTGGACGTCTTCCCATTCGTTCCCGTGACCGCAACAACCGTATCCGGTTGGAGAGGATAAAAGTGAGCCGCAAGAAGGCTTGTAGCTTTACGAATTTCAGGAGCTTCAAAAATAACAATATCTGGGTACGCTTCCTGAAATCGAGAAAGAATTTTTTTGCCCATTCCTTGAGAAACCACAATCCCAGCAGCTCCTTTTTGTAACGCGTCTGCAACAAAAAGAATCCCATCTTGTTGATATCCCGGGATGGCTACAAAAAGAGCGCCTTTTTCTACTTTGCGAGAATCAAGGGACAGAGATGTTGGAGAAAGAGACCCGTCGGCTATGGGAATTAAAACACGAGTTCTGATGAGAGAAGACAAATCCACGAATTAGTACTCTCCTTTTTGAGGGGCACTTACATGGATTAACATAGGGTTTGTATCTGACAGTTTTTTCTCTTCATTAACAGGAGTGACCTGCAGTAAAGGAGCGATTCTCTCAATAACTTTGCCTGCAATAGGGGCTGCATTCCATCCCGCAGCATTAAAGCCGTAGGTTTCTTTGATGGCTTGAGGCCGGTCCACCATGGTTAAGACTACATACCGAGGGTGACTCATAGGAAAGATTCCCGCAAATGATGTAAGATTACTTCCTTCTTTATAGGACCTTCCATTGAGTGTATTGGCTGTTCCTGTTTTTCCTCCTACTTCATAGCCACAAACGCGAGCCTTTTTCCCCCTCCCTTGTGCCACGATCACATACAATAATTTGCGCATGATTTCTGACGTTTTTTCAGAAATAACGCGCGTTCCTTTCTTTTTCTGTCCGGGATCAGTTTTTAAAAGGGTTGGTATTTGCATAATGCCTGTATTTACAATACCGCCGATGGCTGTGGCAAGTTGTAATGGACTAATAGCAACTCCATAACCATAAGACGCCGTGATTAAGGTGGGTTCACTCCATTGTTTGGGGTAGAGAGGAGCCCCAATTTCTGAAATTTCAAGAGGAGACGGCTTGAAAAATCCAAGTTTTTCGAAAAAAGCTCTTTGAAGGGAGGGGCCCATTTGAAGAGCCATTTTTGCAGCCCCAATATTAGAAGATTCTGTAAATATTTCAGCCACTGTTAAGGGATAATGGGCAGGATGAAAGTCCTTGATTCTAAAACGTCCCACACGTAAAGGAGCAGAAACATCAAATTTAGTCGCAATGCTGGATATGCCACTTTCTATGTAAAGAGCTGTATTGAATATTTTAAAGCTCGAGCCCATTTCATAGGACCCTAAGGTGATGCGATTAAAAAGAGCTTCTTTTTGAGACCCCATTTTCCCGACTTGATTAGGGTCAAAATCTGGCAAGGAAACCATGGCGATAATCTCGCCCGTCCGTACGTCCATAACGAGGCCAGCTCCACCCTGAGCGCTGTATTTTTCAATGCCCGCTAAAAGTTCATCTCGTAAAACATGCTGGACGCGGATGTCTAAACTTAACATAAGAGGGGTGTCTTGAGATAAGAGAAGCTCATTAAATTTTCGTTCCACGCCGCCTAAGCCTTGGTTATCAATGTTTGTATACCCAAGAGCATGAGCAAAGAGTTCTCCGTGGGGGTAAACACGCCTCTCGTCTTGCTGAAAATAGATGCCAGGTAATCCCAAACGAATGATTTCAGCTTCTTTTTGTGGAGTGAGATGGCGGGCAAGCCAGACAAAGCCTTTCCCAGACTGAAGACGCTGGAGGACGTCATTAGAATTAAGTTCGGGAAGAACTTGTGTTAGTTTGAGAGCGGCTTCCTTAGCGTCTAAAACCACACGCGCATTGGCATACAGAGAAGAGGTCTTTAAGCTTGTTGCCAAGAGTTCGCCATTGCGATCCACAATGTCTGCTCGAAATTGTCTTGCCTGAAGAGGATGTGTATGTGCAAGGTTTTCTCCTCCCCTTCCTCGTAAGAGACTGACGTCAACGAGACGCCCTGCAATAATTAAAAAGGCAAGAATAAAAGAACAACAGACAACCAAAAGGCGTGTGCGCGCCATATCAAGGGTTCGGTGAAGGCTCCGCGCATCATGCCAATGCGATAATCCAGAGTGATCTTGAGGAACGTAAAGTTTGCCTTGACTCATTCTACCCCTTTTTGAGATGCAAGATGAGTATGGGTGCCCCCATTATCTATAGTTCCGTGAGAGGATGGATCGAAAAGAGCGACAACTTGTTGTGTTTTCATGGGACCAATATCCAAATATTTGTTGGCCAGGCTTTGTAAGCGTTGAGGTTCATTTAAATGGCTCCATTCCGCCTTTAGGATATGAATGTTTTCTTCTTCTTTGGTGACTTGAGCCAATGTCTTTAAAAATTTTTCTTCAATTTCAACAACTTCATACTTAACTTTAAAAAGAACAAATCCGATGCCGAGAGCGAGTAGGATTAAAAAACTTGTTGAACGTTGCATTTATTTAGCCCTCCTTATGGCGCAGCGCAAGCGCGCAGAGCGTGCACGGGGGTTCGACCTCAGCTCATCCTCTTGGGGCGTTAAAGGTTTTTTGTTCTTGAGAACAAAAATCGCTTGGGCTTGAGGAAGCTCAGGAAGATAGCGGGAGGGGTGAGGAAGAGCGCCGCTTTTTTCCTTAAGGAATGTTTTGACGATACGATCTTCAAGGGAATGGAAGCTTACAACCACAAGTCTCCCCCCTTCTTTGAGAAGATCTTCAGATGCCTTAAGGCCTTCTTCAAGCTCGCTCAACTCCTCATTGACATAAAGGCGCAAAGCTTGAAAAGTGCGTGTTGCCGGATCAAAGCCAACTCGTTCAAATCCCACAATGGATCTCACCAAATCGGCGAGTTGAGTTGTTGTTGTGAAAAGGGCTTCTTTTCGTTTTTCAACAATGGCGCGTGCAATAGCGCGAGACCGGCGTTCTTCCCCATAAACCCATAAAATCCGAGCGATTTCTTTCTCTTCAAAGGTATTCACCACATCGGCTGCGCTTAACCCCTGCTTTTCCATGCGCATATCAAGGGGGCCTTCGTGTCTGAAAGAAAACCCACGCTCTGCGTCATCAATCTGAGGGGAGGAGACGCCTAAATCAAAAACGATCCCATCGTAATCCAAGGGAGGGAGAAGGGTGGTCATGTCACTAAAACGCCCAGGAAAAAAGGTAAATCGATCTGGATAATGGGCTTTAAGAGCCTCTGCGCGCTCGAGAGCCTCTGGATCGCGATCAAGAGCCACAACGGAACACTTTGCTTTTTCTAAAATAGCCCGGGAATAGCCTCCGGCGCCAAAGGTGGCGTCGATATAGGTTTCCCGGGCTTGCGGAGAAAGGGTGTCCAAAACTTCGCGCACCATAACGGGGTTATGCATGGGGCCCCCATATTTTAAAGGTGGCTTTTTTCTCGTGAACTCGCTTGCGGGCCTCTTTCTGATGGTCCTCGAAAAGCGTGGGATTCCAGATTTGGAAGGTGGCACCTCGTCCCACGAAAGCAACGGATTCTTGTATTTTTGCATGCTCTAAGAGGAGCGGTGGCACAACAACGCGTCCATCGCCATCAAAGGCCATCATCTGCGCATCAGCAAAAATGGTTGCCGTCAAATCATCTTGTGCTTCTGAGAAAACATCGAACTGATCCACGCTTTCACTTAAACGTTGCATCCGATCAATCCCCATCCCTTCAATGGTGGGAAGTTTATAAGAACGAAAGCCAACAATTCCTTGGAAAGTCTGTCCTCCAAGCATCAAACGAAAAGAGGCGGGCACAGAGACACGCCCCTTTTTGTCAAGCTTATTAATGAAGGTAGACAAGAATAAAGTCATTTTCGTCCGCTATAATGTCATGAATTTTTCCCTCCATAAGGGGAGGGTATAATTATGGTATAGCATGGGTAAAAATGGGATTCAATGGGATAATGCGGGATATTTTGCCATTTGGTGGTTTTTTTCTATGAGGATTTTGGCGTGTTTTTTCCAAGATTGCTCAATTGTTATCCCCACGAAAATGGAGATCCAGGATAAGCGTTGTCATGCTGAACTTATTTCAGCATCTTCAAATAGCAATTTTACTTAGAAGGTGTCGCCTTTTTTTGTGCGGCTTGCGGTGCCACTTTCGGAGTCGCTTGGGGTGATTTTGTCATCGTTGGAGAAGAGCAGACGTCTGCGCAGGTATTTGACGTGAGGTTTGGTCCACAAAGGGCAATGCTACCTGCATCAACGTTTTGCTCATAGAAGTTCCCCAAGAATTTACCCACGGATTGCTGTAGGGGTGTGGGTAAGACAGATATATTTTGGATTGTATTATTTACGACCTTGTTGAAAGGGCCGTAAGCAGTACAAAAAGAGGTGCACACCTCTAAACATGTTGGTGGTGTGGGTTGCGCCTTTACAAAGGGGATTGTGATAAGAGACAAGAGAGTTAAAGCAATCGTTAAAAGCTTAAAATTGATCTTCATAGATCCCTCCTCTATATCAGGTTTGTTTAGTAATATATAGATTAGTGTATTTTGTTTTAATTAAAATTTTCTTAAAATGGCCAATTAAAAAAATTTGATATTGTAAAAGCATACAATCGGCGAGGTGGGATTAAAAATGTTTCGTTGATCTAAAATCTAGCGTTGAATCCCTGCCTGTCCGATTGAATCTTGTTTTCAGGACCATTGCGTGTAAGATATTAATCTCATTACGTGCTTGTTATGAGGGAAGATGGTGTGGCTCTCAAGAAAACTCAAAGTTATCTAAAACCTCCGTTTCTCAAAAGGATTTGCTTTGAAAAGAACAAAGCTGAAGATCTAGATAATTTTCCTTTTTCTATTCCTATTTTTCGAAAAGACTTCATTTTAGAATTTTCAAAGCCCATCACAATCTTTGTAGGTGAAAATGGGAGTGGAAAATCAACGCTTTTAGAATTTATTGCCTCCTCATGTGGCTTTAATTTACTGGGTGGCTCTCAAAATCATTTGTATGCCACACAGGGTAGGGAATCCTTTGACCACTTGAAGCAGTTAACTGATTGTACAAGACTGAGTTGGCTGCCTAAAGTTTCAACGGGGTTTTTCTTACGTGCGGAAACATTTTTCAATTTTTTAGAGTATATTCACAATCCGGAATGGCAGGATCTTGAGGTTCAGTATGGGGGGAATCTTTTAAAAAAAAGCCATGGAGAAAGCTTTTTATCATTCTTTGCCAATCAACTCGAGCGCAAAGGGATTTACTTGTTTGATGAGCCCGAAGCAGCCCTCTCTCCTACACGGCAACTAGAATTTCTAAAAATCTTAAAACAAGTTGAAGATCGAGGAAATGCGCAAGTGATTCTCATTACCCATTCTCCTCTATTGATGGCCTATCCAAATGCTGATTTATTCACATTTGGGTATCGAGGAATCTCAAAAATCGCCCTTGAAGACAGTGACCATTTCAGGGCGATGTCTAAGTTTTACAAAAACCCCCACGTCTTTATAGAAGAAAGCTTGAATGAAGAGAGGGAGTAACAAAGATATTCCCTACACGTAAGCTTATTCAAGTCCGAAGTGCAACTCGTGAGGACTTTCTCTTGTTTCAAGGCTTGTTGATCCCTAGAAATAAAGAATAACTCGGTATCAATAATGAGCCTCATACGTTCCCATAATTTATTTCCTTATATGATTTCTGTTATTTCACCCAAAAATTGATTTTTGTATACGTTCTGGATTTTCGTCATCAGATCCATCGTTTGTTTGGATTGAGGGTGGCGAAAGCGAAAATGTTTCTGATCAAACCACGCGTTATAAATTTGAAAAGACGGCCAATACTGCAATCCAATATATTCGTTCTTATTACTGGTGCGGAAAAGTTGGGATGATAAAGCTCCATGCTGAGCAGCAAGGTTCTTGAGTGTTTTAAAATCATTAATAAGTTCTGATTCTTTCATTGAAGGCGGTAAATACCACTTGTACGCAATTCCATGTAAGAGTGATTTTTGACTGGCTGTTGTTTTTGTTATAGCGGCGTTATTTTGTTTTTCAGCGAATACAGAATCTCCTATTGTTGTGCTTATTAGTGAAAGTGCCAAAACAACATTCTTTATTTTTATGTTTGTAAATATAAAGGAACCTGCTGCAAAAGGCTGAGAGATGTGATAGAGAGATGAATGGCAACACATTGAAAAGGTTAAGATATGTCATTTGCAGAGCTCTTGGTGACCCAGCGTCGGATAAGTGATCTTGATAAGATGTTGGAGCTAGTTCGA
>JACPNY010000034.1 GCA_016185255.1 Pseudomonadota bacterium | reverse complement strand
TCTTTCATATATTCGAATATCCCATCGTTGAATATTTCCCGACGATACTTCGTTGCGAATACCATATGGTATTCGCAGTAATACACACAGTGGCTTTGTTTCCGATACTTCATACCTCATAGCTTATAACACGGAAAAAAAGATTCGGGGATTACTTCAGCCATGGGCTCACGCCCATGGTTTTACGCCCTACGTAATAAAGCTATAGGAATATTGCAGACCGTTAAAAAACTAATCCCTGAGGAATCGCTCTATGTTTTTCCGGGGCACATTGCTGGAGAACCTCTTAAAGAAGTCAAAACTTTTTGGAAAACAGTTTTAAAAGAAGCGCAGTTAGAAAACGTCCGCATCCATGATTTACGCCACACGCATGCTTCTCACTTGGTCTCTAGCGGATTAAGTTTGAGCATAGTGGGTAAACTGCTGGGACATACGCAGGCTTCTACCACTCAAAGATATGCTCATTTGGCGGATGAATCCTTGAGACAAGCAGCGGAGTTGTTTGGGAGTAAAGTGGGGAAGCTTATGGTGAAAGAGGAATAAAATGGCAGTCTGGTATTTATATGAAGCAAACGATTCATTTGTATAAAATTAATCCCGCTCGGTACTTTTAGGTTGATTGTTCATTGAAATGTGTTACAATCACCCCGAAAGGGACGATTATGAAAGAGATCCACTTAATCGCAGACCTCGGGCAGACTATACGAGAGACGCGTAAAAATCAAAAAATGACACAAGAACAGCTTGCCGCTGCATGTGGTCTCGGTATTCGATTCATTCGTGAGCTCGAAAGTGGCAAGGAAAGTTGTCATATTGGCAAAGCTTTCCTTGTTGTAAATATGCTTGGACTGAAGCTTGCTATCATAACGCGAGAGGAGAACAAGCAATGAGCCGTGACCTTTCTGTTTATCTCTATGATAAATTTGCTGGAACACTCACACAAGATGATAGGGGAAGCCTAAGTTTTTTATATGAACGAGACTATTTAGATTCCCAAGACGCCCATCAAATATCAATCTCAATGCCCCTTATGGAAGCTCCATTTCCTGATAATATTGCCCGCCCTTTTTTTTCAGGGCTTTTACCAGAAGAGCGTGCTCGTCGTTCTCTTGCAAGTTATCTTGGCATATCCGCAGAAAATGCATTTGGACTTCTGGAAGCCATTGGCGGGGAATGTGCTGGTGCCCTCTCCTTTTATCCAAAAGGGGTTGAGCCTCCCACACCCAATGAGGAGGATGTTGAAGTCTTAGATGACGCTCGGTTGATTAGAATTTTGAAATTGCTTCATACCCGCCCTCTTATGGCTGGTGAAGAAGGCATACGCCTTTCACTGGCTGGTGTACAAGACAAACTCGCTGTCTGTTTGGTGGACAATAAAATCGCCCTCGCAAAGGATGGTGCGCTGACAACACATATTTTAAAGCCGATCATTGGTACATTAACGGGCACTGTTGAAAACGAAGTATTTTGTATGACTCTAGCAAAGAGAATGAAGCTAGAGGCTCCAAAGGCGGAAATTAGGTATGCTGAAGGTCAGCCCTATTACCTCGTAGAGCGATATGATAGAACACATACAAAAGATGGTCGCTTAGTCCGTCTTCACCAAGAAGATTTTTGCCAGGCCCTAAGCATTCCTCCAGAACTCAAATATGAAGATGAAGGGGGGCCAGGCGTACAAGCCTCCTTGAATCTACTTCAAAGGCACTCATCTCAACCAGCTCTTGATCGCCTAACCTTTATTCGCTTGCTTATTTTTAACTATCTAATTGGCAACGCTGACGCGCATGCAAAAAACTATGCATTCCTTTACAAACACGCTAATGCGCCTCGTCTTGCTCCAGCTTATGATGTGCTTTGCACAGCAATGTATCCAAGACTTACAAAAAAATTAGCTATGAAAATCGGGAACCGAGATATCCCTGATACGATTCATTTAAAACAGTGGAATACATTGGTTCCAGAGACAAAAGCGGCACAAAGACTTCTTAGCCATGACCTCAAAGAAATGGCTGGTAATATTTTAGAGGAATCCGCCAGACTTTTAGACGAATTCTCAGCGAACAGTATTAAAATAACCCTTCTTGAGCCTATAAGAGACGTTATAAAAACACGCGCCCGACATGTTTTGGATTTTTGGGATTCTTAACTTTAATTTTGAGGTGTAGAAATAGCCCCTCACGTCTCCTTTTCTCTTTCTTGAATCTCTTCAGCCTCTAAAAAAGGGAGAGGACCATAAGTTCTCTGCTTCTCCGGCTATCGAGGGGATTTGCAAAAGATGTTAAGTCATTCAACGGTCATTATGCACCACCCAAGAATTGTATAGGGAACAATACCCTGTACCGAAATCATCGAGAGATAATTTTCTTGATCGCGTTAGAAAACTCTATAATAGAGTCAATATTTTTGACCAAAATACTCCTTGTAATTTCTAAGATAGCCTAATGTTTTAATTGTGAAATATGTATACCAATTAAACGTGCGATCATAACTGTTAGATAAATTTGTCCTGTTATAGCTTCTAAAATAGATAAAAATTTGGCTGGCGGAGACAAGGGAACAATATCCCCGTAGCCTGATGTTGTTAACGTAACAAAGCTGAAATAAATAAGGTCCTGCCCAAATGCCGAATAAAAAGTATAATTCTCAATGGGTTGCGGCAGAAAAAAAGATCCCGAAAAAAAACATTCCAGAAGTGTAAACATTATTCCGTACAATACCCCCACCAAAAAATAGACTGAAAGAGCTGCACAAATAACATCTTTTGTAACATAAGTTGTTGTAAATAATTGGCGAATAAGGATCCCAATAACAAAAGCGAAGAATGCTGCATTGAACATGAGCGTAATCTCATCCACCTCAGTACTCGGAAAAAACAATCTAAGAACGGCAGGAACCGCAAGAATTATTGCGGTAGCAAGATATTTCCTGTTACTCGAGCATATGTATACTGACAATATCAGCATGCTCATAAGGGATAAATCGAGAACAAATCTTGCATGGGCTCCTTTGCTAAAAAAAGGTGCTAAAATGAAAAAAAAGACAATAGATCCTAGAATGGCGCACCATAGGTAAAAGTACTTTTTTGGCTCAAAATGGTTAGTTGTTGGTGGTTTAATAAGTGGCTTTTTTGGTGGGCTCTCAGGCCAACAAGGTGTATTTCGCACTCCCTTCCTTCTTCACTCTGGGCTTAGCAAAGAGCAGTTTGTTGCTACCAATGCCAGTATTGCTATATTGGTTGATGGAACTCGTCTTTTTGTATATGGCATTACTTTTTACAGCTTGTGGAGTTATCGGTTAACTTCTACATTTCTTTTTGCAGTCGTATTTGCTGCCTTCCTTGGATCCATAGCAGGCATTGTAGGGCTTAAAAAGATTAAATTTTCTTTTATTCAGCTCCTTGTAATTACCCTACTTTATTTTTTAGGAACCTTAATCTTGTTTGGAATTATATAGATCATCACCTGTGCATTCTTCTGGAACCTTGAATATCTTAAAATGATTTTCAGACAAATGCGACTTTTTTTACGTAGACATCATAAGAATGTGCAAAGATTTAAAGTTAATTTGACGGTACTGCCCAAAATACCCTAGGATCCATTGCACGTCGAATTTTTGGACAAAAGCCAATAACTATATAATGATCAGGGAAGGTTTGACTAAATGTTGCAAGTTCCTAAGGCTAAAGAGCAAACTATAATTCAAGAATCGACTTTTAAAAACCATTAAAAGGAACTCTCTGCAATGAATGTCAGGCAATTTATTTGTGTGAGTTTCCTAGTAGGATTTGCATTTATTCCTGCGAGCAAGGTATTTGCCGAGTCTTTAACGCTAGAGCTTTTCTTGTCTCAAATTAGATCAGGAAATCCAGAGTTACAATCATCAAAACTACGTGCAGAAGCCCTGGAACAACGCATCGAACCTGCTGGCTCACTTGATGATCCATTTGTTGCTGCAGGTGTTGACGAGGTGCCGTTCGGGGGTGGAGATGAGTACGTGAGACGCTATCAAGTTAGTCAGTCTATTCCCTTTCCGGGGAAGCGCGCAGCAAAAGCCGCTATAGCCGAAAGTAGAGCGCTCTCTGCCCATAGTGATGCTGAAACGGCTAATCGAGAAGTGACTGTTCTCGCTACGCAGGTTTTTTATAAGACCTATTACAACACAAAATCCCTTGAACTGAACGATAAATTGAAACAACTCATCCAAAGTTCTGTTGCAAGTATACAAAGCCATTACAAAACTGGTGAGGCCAATCACCATGATGTCCTGTTAGCTAAGATAGAGGGCTCTATCCTTGATATTGAAAGGTTGCGCCTTTCACGAGAGCAAAAAATTCTTCATGCCTTATTGAATGAGCTGAGGAACTTGCCGCCTGAGGCCCCCGTTGAGGCTCTGAGCGTCCAATTTTGCAATAATGATTTGCAAGAACCAGAAGTTCCGGATTTGAAAGATCAGCCAGAACTTAAGGCGCTCGGATATAATGTAATGCAAGCAGAAAAAGAACAAAACTTAGCAGAATTGGCTTATTTCCCGGATTTTGTCATTCAAGGAATGGCTATGCAACCAAATTCCAACATGATGGACAGAAGGTCAAACTGGGGAGTTATGGTAGGAGTTAACGTTCCTCTTTATTTTGAGGGAAAGCAGGCCCCTCTGGAGGCTGCAGCAGCCATAGATAAGAGAGCCTCTGTCCTGGAGGAAAAAAAGATTAAAAATCGACTCAATACTGAAGCTATAGATGCCAAAAAGCAGTTTGAAACTGCCAGAGATGTTGTCGCCCTTTATAGAACTGAAGTTATACCTTCAACAGAACTGGCAGCTAAAAGCGCCCAGATCGATTATGTAGCTAAGCGAATATCATTGACACAATACCTTGATGTACTAAAGGTGCAGCGTACTCAAGAACTTGAATACCTTGCTGCTCAAATTGATGTTGAATTGGCGAGAACAAGGCTAAAAGAACTGCTTTCAGCCCCCCCTATTTTGAAATTAGCGCCTGCCAAACCCAGCCTCTTCGGAACAAGTCCAATGAGAGGCGGAGGCATGGGAGGCGGAGATACGGTCTCAGATACTGTTAGCATGGGGCGGGGTATGAGTGGACCATCACGAAAATCAAGGTCCTCATCAGGGATGGGCGAAAATCGTAACTTCGGGATGGGAGGGGGGATGTAATGTACAGATTTTTGTTTTGCCTGTTTTTTCTCTTTTTAAATGTGGGTATTTTGGCGCAGCCCCATGGCGGACATAATGTGAATTCTGGCAATACAGAGACGGATTCAGGTCTGAGTCCCCAATCATCTCAACCTAAAAATGATGCGCGTATCCCTGTGAATGTTCCAATTGAGCAGCAAACTCGAATTGGCTTGAAAGTTACCAGGGTAGAAAAAAGAGATGTTGTGCGGACTATTCGCACCATAGGAACTGTCACTGCTGATCAAACAAAAGAATATCATTTTCATATAAAAATTAACGGCTGGGTAGAGAAAGTTTATGCGGATTACGTTGGAAGGCGCATCCAGAAGGGAGACCCTCTTTTTGATCTCTACAGTCCTGATCTGATCAGCACACAGGCCGAGTATCTGGAAGCTCGGAAGCAGGGGGGCACAACAGGCCAGGAAATAGCAAGGGCAGCACTTGACCGCTTGCTCCTTTGGGGAGTGCCACCATCCGAAATTAATAAACTTAAAACTTCAGGAAAAGTTAAGTCATCAGTCACTTTTGTTTCTCTTGCTGATGGATTCATTGCGAGTAAGAAAGTTGTTAACGGGATGTATATTACTCCAGATATGGATCTTTATCAAATTGATAACCTTGCACACCTTTGGGTTGTTGTTACTCTTTATGAATATGATGTGTCTGCGGTTTCTGTCGGGGATGAGGTTGAAATTCGTCTGCCCTATGACCCTGATGTGGTGATTAAGGGAAAAATTAATTATCTCTTCCCTGAAATAGAAGCTGAAACACGAACCGCAAAAGCGCGTATTGAGATTGATAATACGAACCAGAACTTGAAGCCCAGAATGTTTGTTGACGTTGAACTCAAGAAAGACATGGGGATGTCTCTCCTTATTCCGGAGGATGCAGTAATCGACACGGGCACGAGAAAGATTGTTTTTGTTAAAACTGGACCTTCCAGTTTTAATCCCAGAAAGATTACGGTGGGTCCCCGTATTGGTAATGAAGTGGTGATTCTTTCTGGGATTAAAGAGGGAGAGGAAGTCGTTACAAGCGCTCATTTTCTTATTGATGCCGAAAGCAAGCTCCGGGCAGTTCTGCAGACAGATGGTGCGACAAAACCGGGCCACTCCGGACATAGCCCTAAGTGAGAAAATCTTATGATTGAAAAGATTATTACATGGTGCGGGAGAAATTCTAAAATAACAATCATTGTCGCTGTTCTTTTATCATTATGGGGCGCCTATTGCCTGAATAATATTCGAATAGATGCCATCCCTGATCTTTCTGAAACTCAGGTTATTATTTTCACAGAATGGATGGGAAGAAGTCCTGACCTCATTGAAAAGCAAATTACCTACCCTCTCGTTACGGCGATGCTATCTGCACCAAACGTATCTGTCGTACGCGGGTTTTCGATGTTTGGCATGTCCTTTGTTTATGTAATCTTCAAAGACGGAACTGATCTTTACTGGGCAAGATCGCGGGTTGTAGAATATTTGTCAAAACTTGCAGGGCAACTTCCACAGGGAGTTACACCGTCTATTGGTCCTGATGCAACAGGTGTGGGATGGGTTTTCCAATATGCTCTTGTTGATCCTACAGGAAAATATAATCTTTCTGAAATCAAGACGTTTCAAGACTGGTATCTAAAATATTGGCTGTCTTCCGTTCCAGGTGTGGCTGAAGTTGCCAGTGTCGGAGGATTTGAAAAACAATATCAAGTGGAAGTTGACCCCAATAAGCTTGCAGCCTTGAATATTCCTATAGAAAAAGTCATCACTGCCATACGTAATAGTAATACGGATGTAGGTGGAAGGACACTGGAGGTATCCGAGCGTGAATATTATGTACGGGGATTGGGTTATGTAAAAGATCCTACAGAAATAGAAAATATCTCCGTAGGAATTGGCCCCAATAATACGCCTATCCGGATAGCAAATATTGGGAAAGTGAGCCTGGGTCCCAATATTCGAAGGGGGCTTTCCGATGTAAATGGTCAGGGTGATACAGTTGTGGGCCTTGTCGTGCTACGACAAGGCGAAGATGTCGCACGTGTAATAGATGCGGTTAAGAAGAAGATTGAAGATGTCAAGGGAGCCTTTCCTCCTGGGCTTGAACTCAAAGTCCTTTACGATAGATCTTTACTGGTTAAAGAAGCTGTGAACACTCTGAGAGACACACTCATAGAAGAAATTCTTCTTGTCTGCATTGTCATTCTTATCTTTCTTTTCCATATTCGGAGCATTGTTGTCGTTGTAATTACTTTACCTTTATCCATCCTAATATCGATGATTCCTATGTATTACCTCGATATTAGCCTTAACATTATGTCACTGGGTGGGATCATCCTTGCTGTCGGTGATATCGTGGACGGGGTTGTTGTGTTTATTGAAAATACACACAAAAAAATCGCAGCAAATCATGGTGAGAGACCCACTCAGGAACTGGCGATTGAAGCCTGTAAAGAGTTAGGTCCTTCCATCTTTAGTGCCTTGTTAATCATTGGAATATCTTTCTTACCCATTTTTGCCTTACAGGCACAGGAAGGCAAGCTATTTCACCCACTCGCCTATACGAAGACTTTCGCTATGATCGCAGCTGCATTAGTAACCATTACGGTTACACCGCCGTTAATTGCATATTTTGTAAAAGGGCATATTCGCAAAGAACTTGAAAATCCAGTAAATCGCTATCTTCAGGGTATCTATAAGCCCATTTTACAGTGGTGTTTAAAGCATGCTGCAATTGTTCTGAGTGGAATGGGTATACTCGTTGCTCTTTCTGTAGCCGCATTTCTGCGTTTAGGCTCGGAATTCATGCCGCCTCTATGGGAGGGAGATCTCCTTTACATGCCAATCACTGTTCCAGGAATTTCTGTAACTGCAGCATCTGATCTTCTAACAAGGCAAGGAGCAGCAATTAAGTCAGTACCAGAAGTCGAAACCGTCTTTGGAAAGGCAGGACGATTTGAAACTGCAACAGATCCTGCCCCTCTTTCTATGTTTGAGTATACAATACACCTGAAGCCACGTAGTCAGTGGCGAAAGGGCATGGATGACGAGACACTCATTGCAACACTAGATAAAGCAGTTGAGGTGCCGGGGTTGAATCGTGCTTGGACTAAACCTGTGCGAGGACGAATTGATATGTTGTCAACTGGGATTAGAACCCAGGTAGGAGTTAAAATTTTCGGTAAAGACTTAAAAGTTATAGAAGATATTGGCCAGCAATTAGAACGGATACTGAAAGATGTTCGCGGCACACGCAGCGTTTATGCCGAAAGGATCATAGGGGGTTATTATTTAGATTTTGAACCGGATAGAGAGAAGCTTCAACGTTACGGTCTAAATGTGGGAGATGCCCTTATGGTTGTTGAAACTGCTGTGGGGGGTATGGAAATTTCCCAAACAATTGAGGGTAGAGAACGCTATACGATTAATGTCCGTTACCCAAGAGAGTTGAGAGATAGTATTGATAAACTCAATCGTATCCTTGTAGCTACAAGCACAGGCGCTCAAGTGCCCCTTGGTGAGCTTGGAAAATTTACCACTCACATGGGACCACCTATGGTGTTAGATGAAAACGGTTCCCTTGCAGGATATGTCTACATTGACTTGAAAGATAGGGATCCGGGGGGATACGTAAATGACGCAAAAGAAGCTGTTAATAAGAATATTAAACTACCTCCTGGTTACTTCATTTCATGGACGGGACAGTACGAGTATTTGGAACGCATGCAAAGTCGCATGAAGGTTATCTTGCCACTCACTTTATTACTGATCTTTGGCTTCTTATACATGAGCATGAAAGCTGTTTCCAAAGTTATCATGATCATGGCTTCGGTCCCCTTATCTCTCATCGGGGGAATCTTACTTATGTGGGCGCTGGGCTATAATACAAGCGTTGCTGTATGGGCTGGAGCTATTGCCCTTATTGGCGTTGCCGTTGAAACTGCCTCCATCATGGTTATTTTTCTCAATCAAGCTTGGGAGAAGAAGTCCGCTGAGGGTAAGCTAAACACTCAAGACGAACTGATAGACGCGACCACGCAAGGCGCTCAAAAAAGCCTAAGACCCGTTATGATGGCTGTTTGTATGAACATTTTTGGGCTTGTGCCAGTAATGATTGCCACAGGTATTGGCGCTGATGTCATGAAACGCCTTTCTTCTCCCATGTTTGGAGGGCTTATCTCTCTTTTGGTGCTTACTCTCATCGTCATTCCAGTTCTCTATAAAATATATGAAGAGAGGACCCTGTTAAGAGTAAGGAAAACATAATGAATTTGGAAGTGACAACTCCATGGGCAAAACCAGCATCAGAAGTTCTGGAAGTTCTTAAGACTTCGCTCACGGAAGGGCTTTCTTCAAATCAAGCACAAGAACGTTTGGAAGTATATGGCTACAATGTTCTTAAATCAGAAGAGAAAATCACCCCATTAGCAAGATTTTTACTTCAACTGAAGAGCCCGGTTGTTATAACGCTTTTGGTTGCAACGGCTGTTTCCGCTCTCGTTGGTGATATTGTGGATGCTATCGCGATTTTCACAATAGTAATTATCAATGCAATCATTGGCTATGTTCAGGAGGCGAAGGCCGATACTGCTGTAGAAGCTCTGAAAAAGCTCTCCACTCCCCTAGCTCGCGTCATCAGAGAAGGCAGTATCCAGGAAGTATCCGCTGCGGACGTTTGCCTTGGTGATATTCTTGTTTTTGAGGCGGGTGACTATGTTCCAGCGGATTGTAGGGTTATTCAGGCGAACCAGCTTTCGGCAGATGAAGCGATTCTGACAGGAGAATCCCTTCCCACCAATAAAGAATCCTTTCCAGTAGCAAAAACCACACTTCTGGGGGAAAGAAAGAACATGCTATTTGCTGGTACGGCCATAACGACGGGTACTGCGCGAGCGGTGGTTACAGCTACCGGCATGAATACTGAAATGGGGCAGATTGCAGAAATGCTGGAGTCTACTGAGGTAGGTAAAACTCCTCTTCAGGGGCGTTTAGAGCAGATTACCAACAGACTTCTTATTTTTTGTCTCCTGGTTGTCATTCTCGTTGCCATTCTAGGTGTGATTCATGGGGAGATATGGCTGGACGTTCTGATGACGGCAGTTAGTCTTGCTGTTGCTGCCATTCCTGAGGGACTTCCTACTGTTGTTACACTTGCACTTGTACTAGGTATTCAGCGAATGGCAAAGAGAAATGCCCTTGTCAGGCGTTTGTCTGCTGTGGAAACCCTTGGTTCTACAAACGTTATTTGCACAGATAAGACAGGAACACTGACAACGGGTAAAATGCGAGTACGAGAAGTTTTCACACTTTCAAGGGGGATCGTGAAAGAAGAAGACGTTACAGTCAGTCATGAAGAGTTAAGAAAACTTACTGAAAGCGTTGTTCTGTGCTCCAATGCGTCCCTCAATAGTGACGGCCTTGCAACGGGAGATCCAACAGAAGTAGCTCTTCTGTACCTGGCGAATAACAATGGCTTGGAAACCAGGCATCTGAATGCTGTTTATCCGAGGTTGGCTGAATGGAGTTTTGACAGTAATAGAAAACGGATGAGTGTTGCGGTTCAAGCTGGTTCTGAAATCGTAATCCACTGCAAAGGAGCGCCGGAGTGTATATTACCTCTTTGCCAATTAAGCGAAAAGGATAAGGCGATGATCTTACAAGGAGTGGAGACCCTTTCTTCCCAGGGCAGACGACTTTTATCCGTAGCTGTAAAAATCCTACCCGAGTCTTTGCAAGGATTTAACGTAGAACACTACAAGGAGCACGCCTCGGTTGAGAATAATCTGACATTTTTAGGACTTGTCTCTATTGCAGATCCACCAAGGCAAGAAAGTATTCTCGCCATTCAGGAATGTAAGGCAGCGGGAGTCAAGGTTGTGATGATCACCGGTGATCATCCTGTAACTGCTAAAGCCATCGCTCGCGAGCTTGGGATTGTCGAGGACGGAAAATTTGACCAAGTCATGACAGGCAATGAATTGGAAAAAATATCGGCCCAAGATCTTGAACGTCAAATTGAAAAAATAGCCGTTTATGCCAGAGTATCTCCAGAGCATAAGCTAAAGATTGTCCAGGCTTGGCTAAGCAAGGGAAATATCGTTGCCATGACTGGGGATGGGGTCAATGACGCTCCTGCGCTTAAGCAGGCATCGATTGGCGTTTCTATGGGCAGGGGAGGAACGGAAGTTGCCCGCCAGGCCTCTGCTATGATTTTAACGGATGATAATTTTGCGACAATTGTTTCAGCCGTTGAAGAAGGCAGGGCCATCTATGGTAATATTCGCCGGACCATGCAGTATCTTTTGTCAGGAAATATGGCAGAAATACTAACCGTACTAGGTGCCGCTTTAATGGGTTGGCCGACCCCACTGGCACCGATCCAGCTTCTATGGATCAATCTTGTGACAGACGGCCTCCCTTCCCTAGCGCTTGCTATGGAGCCTGTACCAAAAAATATCCTAAAAGTAACAAAAAAGCCTTCTCCAAAAACATTTTTTGACCGGAGTTTTTATCGAGAAACAGCTTTTGTCGGCACCATTACCTCGGTCATGACTCTCGCCATCTATGCCTATATGTTGAGAACGGCAGGTGAGGCTATGGCCAAGACATATGTGTTTTCATTTCTTGTTTTTTCAGAACTCTTTAGATCTTTTGCCTGCAGAAGTGATCGTCTAACAGCTTTTCAAATGGGACTAACTTCTAACCTTTTCCATTTAATAGCAGTTGCCATTCCTATAGCATTTCAGATTTTCCTTCACCACTTTGATCTTTTCCGTGCCGTGTTCAAAGTGGAAATGATAGACTGGAGAGACTGTTTGACATTGATAGTTCTGACGCTCATACCGGTGACTATAATTGAGCTTAAAAAATGGTTTGTGCAAATAACAAAGAATAAATAATTCTCCACGAGAACAACGGAGGTTCACTCTTAGGCCTCTTTTATTTCAATGACTTCCTGATGAACTCCATAGTAATAAAGAGCGTGATCCAACTCTCCTTTGGTGGAGGCGTAAACTGTAAAAAGAGGTTGCCCTCTTTCGACTCGTGTTTTTAAAGGAGCGTGGAGATCAACTCCAGCAGCTGGTGAGTCTGGAGCTCCTGCAAGCTTTGCAATGCGGGCAATGAGACGATTATCGATGTTTGTCACAAGCCCTTCATTTTCAGCGGTTACAACATACTTGAAGGAAGCGAATTGAAGCTCGTGCATTCCCCCTTGTGCCTCGCAGATGGCTTCAAATTTCTTCAAAGCACGCCCATTGTCCAAAATTTTCTGAGCTTCAAGCATAGCTTCCTCAGAGGAGTGTCCGCAGCAAAACTCCATAATTTTTGCGGCAAGGAAAAGACCACGTTGAGAGTGTTGATTTAGCGGATTGAAAGTTTTTAAAACCCAACATGGGCCGGGTTCGTTTCTTGATAAAACGATGGTCTTGTTCCACGATGTTGTTGAGATACTTGATTTGTCTGATCTCAATCTCCTCGTCTTTTGAGGCGTCTCTATTAAAAGAATCAAGCGCTGCCTTGTTAGAGCCGCTTTTATCGATGGTGACCTTCTTAGGTCTTCCGTTTTCTTTAAAGGCTTTCTTAAAAAAAACCTTTGCAGCAACAGCGTCTCTCTTGGCTCTGAGAAGAAAATCAACGGTATCTCCGAGCTTATCTACAGCTCTGTAAAGATAGATCCAACAGCCATTCAGCTTGATATACGTCTCGTCCATACACCAGCTGCTGCTAACAGGTCTTTTGCGCATTCACACCCTTTGGTCAATAAGATACACAAAGCGCTTGACCCATCTTTGGACCGTAGAGTGGTCAATTTCAGCCCCTCTAATCATCATCATTTCCTCTAAATCTCGATAGCTGAGAGAAAACCTACACTTCATGTAAACAAAGAGCATGATCACTGAAGGGGACGAACAAAATCCCTTGAATTTCGGGAGTAACTTTGGAGATATCTTGAAGCATTGAAAATTTCCTTTCCTCAACGCCAATCTATTCCTTATTTCCCTCTCTCTCAACACATGCGACAGATCTCTTGCGTCCTTTGTAATTTTCAAATAGAATTTATTTTTGGATTCAAGACTTATAGCGGAATGCACCCGTTTTAACACGGTGTTATCCTTTTAGGTGTTTAAGAAAAGCGCAAAGACAAACCTTTCTTTTCTCGGCTTGCGAGAAGCGATGTAAGAAGGGATAGAGATAGTTCAAAAGCTCACACTCCCCATCAGGGGGAGCCTTTCCTATTGGAAAAAATCGTCATCACTATCCCAACTCTCTCCTTCATCTTTCCAAACCTCTTCAGCAACTTGTCTTGCTATCTGAGGAGTTGAAAAGTAGGCAATCCTCCCTTCAAGATCTCGAATATATTCACCTTCCAACGTGGCACAATAACCTTCTTTATAAAACGTCCTACCAGAAAAGATCCTAATTTCTGGTGGAGTACTATGCTGCGGGCTGGAACTAAAGGCGCGCGAAGGTGAACTTAGAATGAGGCTACTACTAGGCGTACGTATTGTAGATACAATGCTCCTTGGAGGTGTATAGGCTGCTGGTGGTGATGCGATAGCGGCGGGGGTTGCGGTAACAGCAGCTGCACTACCGGGAGGAGGAGCGCCAAAAAAGTCCATAGGCAATACGGCCGCTCCTAGAGGACTTTCATGAAAGGCAGCTATAAAAGGTGCGGCTATCGGCCCTCGAATGGCAACTGACATTTCAAAATTGTTTGCATTATGCTCAATATCATCAACTGCTGACAATAAGTTGAAGGACCCTTCACATAAAAGATCATCGGCAATAAGGGTTTTTGCATGTAAATTTTGCTGAGGGCTAAAAGAAAAGTGAGGGAATTTACGAGTTAACATTTGCAGATACTCAAAGATTTCATCTTTTTCCATAGGGGCTCGACTACAAGGATCAAAGAGTGTAAAAAGATGAGTTCGTACTCCCCTTTCTTCGAGGGATCGCATGGCGGCTTCTGCCAAAACTCTTTTCAGTTTTTCGATCCGGATAAAGGGAGAACACATCAGAATTTCTCTCTGTGCTTTTGCTAATATTTCTTGTTCCCACAGTTGTTGGTGCGCATCAGGCGTTCTCAAGGTGTAGTAAAATTCCCCGGGATGAAACTGATAGCTTCCCGTTGAAAAGGCATCACGATTTCTAAGGAAATGCGCCATGCCGGCATCATTGTCGTATTCGATGCTTTGATAAAATCGAATGCCTTGCCATACAGCTTCAATCAATGTTTCCGTAGCAAGTCCTGATATTACCAGTGATCGGTTGATAGATCCTTCATAGGTATCATCTAGCCAGTTGTTGGAGCTAATGGCGACTTTGGTGTGATCTTGCACCACGCACTTGGAATGATTGGCAATTTTGGCAAATCGGGCACAATGTTTTTCTAATGCAGCGTGGCGTTTTTCGTGTTCTCGTGAAAGTACTGAATTTCGCCAATCCTTGTAGTATATATAGACACGCACCCCCCGTGAGGCTGCAGCAATAATAACCTGATCAATGTCTTCCCCGAAAAGTTTGGCCGGAGAAATCTTATCGGTGAATTGGGCATGGAAAAAGCAGGAGAAAATAAAGAAAGAATTAAAAAGAATAATGATACAATTTTTCGCATAGAATTATTACCATAAAAATATTACCATATACACAACATAACAACGAATTTTTTATTTGCAAGTGAGAACTTGTCATCATGATTTAGCAAGCCGGTTTAACATTAGCATTGAATGGGCAATTATGACATTCCTTATCTTTTCCCTGGACGTATTGAAGGGGAGCCCCTCAAAGAAACGAAAACTTTTTGGCGAAGAGTTTTCAAAGAAGCTCAATTAGAGGAGGTAAGAATTCATGATCTCCACCATACCCACGCTTCCCATCTTGTTTCAAGCGGATTAAGCTTAAGCATCGTTGGAAAGCTCTTAGGGCATACACAAGCTTCTACAACCCAAAGATATGCTCATTTAGCCGATCAACCCTTAAGGCAAGCCGCTGAATTATTTGGGAGCAAGGTGGGAAATCAACCTTCAAATGAGGGATATGCCATGGATGAAGAAAGAAAAATCACTCAAAAGCCTATTCGTCTTGTGCTTTCTAAAATCAGGAGTGGAGACTTTGCCCACCCTGGTGATGAGGAAGCAGTCAAACTTGTCCTGAAAAATCTGCAAGGCAAGTACAATATTTCCAATACAGGTTCCGTCCTTGATGTGGGCTGTGGTTTCGGGGGAACGTTAGGTTATTTAAAGAGCAACGGCTTTTCCTATTTGCATGGCGTTGATATTGACCCTATTGCTATAAATCACGCTAATCAGCACCATAAGAAGGGCGTTGCCTTCCTCCTTAAGTTGGGAAACTTCAGCACGATAGGCTGCCAACCTCCTTTTATTTAACCACTTTCCAAACGTATGGCCGAGAAAGGCCAAACTTAGTCCATAAAGAAACGCCAACAAAATTTGAAATTTAAAATCGAATAGAAATTGCCAGAAAGAGGGCGGGGCGGAATTTAACACAAACGCATAGGGAAGGTTTTTTACAGTGAAAGAAAGTTTACCTTTCTCTAACGTGTCTTCCTGTAGAGGAATAATACGGAGATCACTCTCAGTAAAGTTTTTGAACAAAAACGAGGAAAGAGAGAAAGTTGACTGCAACGTCCCAAAAGCTTTCGAGCTTTTGTCGTAAAGAGTCTTCGTAATCTCAAAGATCCCCTCTCCTAAGTGGGCGACTCCCTCTTTATGCGTACCTGTTTTAATCTGAGACTTCAGACGGTTTGCTCCAAACCGAGAATACTCAGTTGTTGGGTCTGAGGTTAAAACAAAGGACAGGGCTATAATTTTAGGGAACTTTTTTCTTAAAAAGTGCTCAGCAGACCAGGAAAGAATAAGAACAAAATTATCTCTTGCGTTAACGGAAGCAGACACTCTTGCTTCCGTTAATCCCAGGAATTGGTAGAACTGGTCAACAGCTTCATGCACTTCATCTTGTGTTTCCGTAAGCAAGCCTGAATTTTTGGATTTAAAATCTTCTCTTATCTGAGAATAAGACCCGACAATGTACCCTATCCACAGAACAAGAATACCGCAGATCATGAATAAATTAACGCGCGTTGCCCAACGTCCTTTTAAACGAATCAAGAGCCACCCCTCCCCGAGCTGCATTTCTTTTTATGCTTGAGGTTGAGTCTACAAGAGTCCTCGAGGAGAAAGCAACGAGTCTTATAAAAGAAGCTGAAATTTTTCCTTCTGCTTCCGATATGCTTCCGGAAGTTTTTGAGGGGGTTGACGGGGGTTCAAAATCCCTTAGCTTTACTGGTGCCGAAGAGGTGAATCGAACACCCGACCTACTGATTACGAATCAGTTGCTCTACCAACTGAGCTACTTCGGCATTAGGTGATTTTTTAAAGAATCCCCTTCAAAGATGCAAGGATAATAAGAAATAACGCCTAGGTTTGATACAGCTTGAACACAGCGTCCCTTATAAAAAGGCCATTCTTTTTAAAAGAATTAATTGACAACATCTATTGTTTTCAATTAATATAAAATATATTGCTTTGTCATAAAAAAATTTATAGGGAGACATGCTCATGAAAATTTCCGTTTTATTGTCGATCATTGCCGTAACTTTTGCCTTTGTAGTTCGAGCTGAAGCAGCCCTTCAATGTCAGCCTTCTTCAAATCTTAGCG
>JACPNY010000033.1 GCA_016185255.1 Pseudomonadota bacterium | reverse complement strand
AGATTGAAAACAAGGATCTTCAAGCCCAAGCCCTGATCGGTCTCGGGAATGCTCGTGATGGAGACCGAATTGGACACTATCGTGCGGCTCTCAAGTTAGCTGAGGAGATTGAAAACAAGGATCTTCAAGCCCAAGCCCTGATCGGTCTCGGGAATGCTCGTGATGGAGACCGAATTGGACACTATCGTGCGGCTCTCAAGTTAGCTGAGGAGATTAAAAACAATGCCCTTCAAGCCCAAGCCCTGATCAGTCTCGGGCATGCTCGTGATGGAGATCAGATACTGCACTACCGTGCGGCTCTCAAGTTAGCTGAGAAGATTGAAAATAAGGACCTTCAAGCCCAAGCCCTGATCGGTCTCGGGAATGCTCGTGATGGAGATCAGAAACTGCACTACCGTGAGGCTCTCAAGTTAGCTGAGAAGATTGAAAACAAGGACCTTCAAGTCCAAGCGCTGATCGGTCTCGGGAATGCTCGCGATGGAGATCAGAAACCGTACTATCGTGTGGCTCTCAAGTTAGCTGAGGAGATTAAAAACAAGGACCTTCAAGCCCAAGCCCTGATCGGTCTCGGGAATGCGTGTGCAGCGAGTCGAGATAACCAAAATGCATTGACGTATTTTGAAGATGCTCTTTCCCGAGTCAATCCAGGCTCTGAATTTTATAAAAATGCAGAAGCGGGAAGAGGCAGAGCTGAACATTTTCTTCGCATGGGCTCCACTCAAAGTTCTTTATCTCATGGAGAGCGTCGTAGTGATCATCAGAATCGTTTCAGTTCTTCAGGACGATCCTCTTCTTCAGGATATGCAGGTTCATCTTACCCATCAAGTCACTCAGGCTACTCAGGACGTGAGAGCTCAGGTTCTTCAAGAGACGGCAGATCCTCTTCAAGATATGCAGGTCAGAGAGAAAGAGATAACCCCTTGTCACACAGAAACCCCAGCTCACGCTGATAATTTATGAGAGCATAGGGACTTTAAAAATGAACCGAAAATGAAGCATCAATGGCTCTATGATGGTCATATCCTCTTTGTTTAAAAGTTCTATACTTGTTTTTTAAGACCGCCCATTGATTTTCGATGGGGTTAAAATCTGGAGAATAAGGTGGCAAATAAAGAAGAGTACATCCTGCTTTCTCTATCAACTCTCTCGTTCTAGCCCCCTTATGAAAAGAAGCATTATTCATGAGAATCGCCCAGCCAGGTCCAAGACTCGGCAGCAAACTCTAGCCAATCATTGAATCTTGCAGCATCCGTGTATCCATTAAATACCAAAGGCGCCCTCGACTGTCATCAACTATGTTGATGACAGGAACAGGATAAAAACAATAACCCTGACAACAAATTCTAAACATCTTCCCAACATTTCAAAAACTCTTTAAGATCACAAAAAACACATAAAAAGGAGTTGTCTCATGAGCTTTACTCTTCCTCCCCTTCCTTATAAAGAAGATGCCCTTGAACCCCATATCTCAGCACGCACCTTGAGTTTTCATTATGGCAAGCACCACCAAGCCTATGTCACCAACCTCAATAATCTTATTCAAGGAACGGAGTTTGAGAAAAAATCCTTGGAAGATATTATTCGAGAGACAGCGAACAAATCGGACAAAGTTGGTATTTTCAACAATGGCGCTCAGGTGTGGAACCATACGTTCTACTGGCATTCCTTGTCTCCTCACGGCGGAGGAGAGCCCAAAGGAGCTTTAGCTGAGAAAATTAAAAAGGACTTCGGAAGCTTTGAAGAATTCGCAACGCTTTTCAAACAAGCGGGCGTTGGTCAATTTGGAAGCGGTTGGGCTTGGCTTGTTTTAGATAAGGATGGTACCTTAAAGGTCACCAAAACACCGAACGCTGATCTTCCTCTTGTGCATGGGCAGAAAGCTCTTTTGACGTGCGATGTGTGGGAGCATGCCTATTACTTGGACTATCAAAACCGGCGCCCGGATTATATGGATATTTTCCTTAAAAATCTGGCGAACTGGGACTTTGCGCAAAAGAATTTGGAGGCGTGAGATCGCCGTTTCTGGATTGCTTCGTCGCTAACGCTCCTCGCAACGACGATATTAAGAGCGTCATTGCGAGCGAAGCGAAGCAATTCAGAATTTCTACCTCACCCAATCCCTCTCACGCTTACTCCAGCTCCTCATCCTCCTGATCCCAAACAGTTTTCATTTCTTCAGGAGTTCCACAAGGAGAGTCGGGGTCATAGAGATCTGCGACAAGTATCCCATTCAGATGGTCGATTTCATGCTGCAGAAGACGGGCCTCAAACCCTCTGGCCACACCTTTTACAGGACTTCCAGTTTCATCAAACCCTTCATACTGGATAGTCTTGTATCGATACACTTTTCCCCTGAGGTCGCGCACGGAAAAGCATCCCTCCCAATCCAACGTCTGAGCTGAGAGGGAAGGAAACAGAAGCAGCTTCTTTTGTTAAAAGTTTTTTGTGCTCAGCCTCTTCTACAATGAATAAGGGGAGTTCTTTGTTCATCTGTCTTATTTCCAAAGGGAGAATTTTTTTGTTAACTCAGAAACGTCATTCCATGGCCCGAAAAAGACGGCACCATAATAAGAAAGATTTTCTTCTGGAGTCTTTTTTGTATTTTCAAGCTGCTCGAGGTAGGTTCCCCCCGTCATCGTGTTGACAAAATCGACGCACACGATATCTTGAGCGCGGGCCTCTTGAACGGCAGTACGGATTTTGTTGGAATTTGCACTCAGCACAATAAAAGGCATGCTGGAAATGGCAGGGTGTGATCCCTTATCTCCATCTACGTAGTCACAGAGTAAAGCCTTCTGGTTATCCACAATCTGTCCAAGTCCAAAGCTCATGTGGGCAAGGGCATTCATAGCAACTCCTGGATCACAAGATTTATTGATGACAGCAACGAGTTTGTTTTCAAACATTAGGTTATCCTCCAAGATTGTAGATTTAATACAGTGTAACGGTGTGGGCTAAGAATGCAATATGCTTGAAATCCTTTTCCTTAAAGTTCATTACTCCCCTTGTATTTCTCGTAAAAAACTCCCATTTATAACTGATGGAGGTTTGTGATGGTCTTGCGGTTTCTTTATAGGATGTGTTGCCTTTTTCTTTTGGCAGCTATTGGCCAAAAGATTTGGATAAACTTCTCTTTTTCTCCTGAAAGCGTTGTGGAGATTCCCCATGCTCACGCGCAACATTTGAATGGGAAAGGGGTTGTTGTTGCGGTTCTTGATGAAGGATTTGATTCCTCTCACCATGCTCTCCAAGAAAAATTTAGTCTTTATCGCTATAATACGAATATTGATAGCACACGTGATGTCTCGGAACCTCTGGTTTTTGAGAATGGATCCTATAACTTTGAAAGCCATGGAACCCATGTCAGTGGTATTATTTCAAGCCTTTCTCCTGAGGCGGAAATCATTCCCATTAAGCTTGGCGGATTTGGAGGAGATCAAGCATTTGTGAAAGCGCTTCACATAGCGGCCTTAAGTCCGGCCCATATTGTGAACATTTCCATGCGTTTGAGCCACACAGGTCGTGAGCTGAGCCCTAATGTAAGGCAAGCCCTTATTCAACTAGCTAAGGCCGGGAAATTGATAGTCATCGCAGCTGGCAACGAAAAGTCTTCTTTAATGAGCCATGCCTATACCCGTAGCCTTGTGGAACTCGCGCATGATCCCCTCGTGGAAGGGCGACTTCTCTTGGTAGGAGCCTCTTCCTATAAAAATGGCAAGGAAGCTTTGGCTGCATTTAGTAATTACCCAGGGAGAAGTGCCTTTGGGATGGCTCAGGCCTATTTTATTACAGCGCCCGGAGATAATATTACCTCTACCATTACAGGCGGGCTCTTTGGAGAAAAGTCGGGGACATCTATGGCAGCTCCGATGGTTGTGGGTGCGGCCTGCCTTCTCAAACAAGCACTTCCCTCTTTGTCGGCTGAAGCTCTCGCGCGGCTTCTCTTATCATCAGCCAGAAAAACCTCTTTAGAGGGGAGAGAGCTTCCTCAAGCTCAGTTCGGAGCTGGCGTTCTCAATCTTAAATCTGCCCTTAATGAGGGGTCAAAAATCCACGCTCTTAAGAGTTTATAAACCTTCGTTTGTGTAAAGTAGCAGAGGAGGAGACCGGCTCTCTTGTCCCTTACAGGGCCCGGAAGGGGTAATACAGGAGCAAGCTATTCTTTGCTGGCTAACAGACAAGGTGAAACCAAGAGTCCATGGTTGATTTCGCTACTATGCGTCGCAATATGATTAAGGGTCAGATTCTTCCTGAAGACGTGACGAATTCTTTTGTGATTGAGTCCTTCTTGAAGCTGCCACGAGAACGGTTTGTCCCTCGCCAGCTTGCACGCATTGCTTATATGGATGAAAATTTTTCTTTTAACAAGGGGAGGGTTCTCCTAAGACCAGCAACGCTCGCGCGTCTTTTTCAAGCTTTGAATCCAATCTCTCTGGATAAGGTTCTTTATATAGGAGGAGGAACAGGCTATGGGCCGGCTCTCTTGGGGCAGATGGGTGTGCATGTTATTGCTCTTGATTCTGAAGATAGTTTAACGCAAGAGGCTGATCGACTTCTCCAGGAGCTCAATCTGACGTTTGTGGAGGTTGTCCTAGGGCCCCTTGCAGAAGGATGGGAACAAGAAGCCCCTTATGATAAAATTATTATTGAAGGAAGTGTTGATTTTATCCCCCACTCTCTTATCTCTCAATTGAAGAATGGGGGGGAAATTATAACCTTAAGATATCGCAAGGGACGTGGAAATGATGCTGTGAAATATGTTAAAAAAGGGGAAACCCTTACGACAATTTCTCTGTTTGATGCATTTGCGCCACGCCTTGATGCTTTCCAAAAACCAAAAGCATTTGTTTTTTAGTGAAAAAAGAAAAAATAGTGTGTATGGTAAAAATTATTTTATGAAAAGTTTTAAACACAAAGATGCAACGTACTCAAATTTTTAGGTTTTTGACCTTACTTGTCTCAAGTGCCGTTTGGTGCGCGCCCTCTTTTGGGCAGGCTCCCCTTTGTCCGTCAAAGAGTCAAGAAACTCAAAGTGTGATTTCTCTTCAAGAAACCCTTGAACGCACGTATATGCAAAATGCAGACCTTGATGCGGCGCGCGCGCAATTGCGGGCTACGGATGAAACTGTTTCTCAAGCTAATGCTGATTGGCGTCCTAGTCTGTCTGTTCAGGGGACTCAAACACAGAACATGGTTTACCCTATTGGACCCGGCTTTAAAAATCAGAGTAGTGTGACGGGATATACAGCAAGGATAGACCAGAATGTGTATAAAGGGGGAGGAACGGTTGCTGCTATAGGGCAAGCAGAAAGTAATGTGTTTTCTCAAAAAGCAGGGCTGTTTACGACAGAACAAAATACCCTTTTGACGGCTGTGCAGGCTCATACAGGTATCGTTGGGAATGAGGCTATTTTACGATATCAACAGGACAGTCAGACATTTAGTCTCAAACAGCTTGAGAACGCTCAAGCTAAATACGAGGTGGGAGCTGGCAGTCGTACAGACGTAGCGATTGCAGAAGCAGAGTTTGAGAATGCGACCGCAAACATAGCGGAAGCTTTGGGAAGACTTGAGTCATCCAAAGCAACATATACGCACCAAGTAGGCAGTCCTCCTGGAAAGCTTTCCCAAGGGAATATTATCCTAGATGTTCCAGATCGTTACGAGGAAGCCTTGTGTGTAGCAAAAGTTCACAACCCGTTAATTACGCAAGCCCAATATGCTCTTGAGGCTGCCGAGTATAATGTGGATTTACAAATGTCAGCGCTTCTTCCTAGTGTAGATCTGCAGTCAACTGTTGGAAATACGCGTCAATCAGGCACAGGACTCATAATTCCTTCGAAAACAGCGAATGTAGGGTTTCAAGCAGTAGTTAACGTTCCCATTTACTTGCAAGGCAAGCCGAACTCTAGAGTTCGTCAAGCCTATCAAACAGTTGCCCAACAGAAAGTATTGCTCGTGAATGCCCAACGGCAAGTTGTTGAAAATTCCAGAATTGCCTGGGAGAGATTGGTTACGGCTCGAAGCAGAATTAAGAGCCTTACGGTGGCAGTGAAAGCGCAAGAGCTGGCTGTGGAGGGTGCAGTTGAAGAATACAACGTGGGCGTGAAGTCCATGGTTGATGTTTTTGTGGAGCGAGACAAATTGACGAGGACTCAAATTGATTTAGTTAACGCTGAACAAGAACTTATTGTTGCGAACTATGCAGTTTTACAAGCGATGGGACGCTTGACAGCGTGTGACCTAAGACTCAAAGTCAAATATTATGATCCAGATGCTTATTACAATGAGTATAAGGAGGCTTGGATTAAGTTCTGGCAGGACGCAAGCGATGACATGCGTTACGTGAAAGGTTGAGTCTAATATGACTACAGAGAAATTTCCCTCTGAACCCTCCATGGATGAGATATTGGCCTCCATTCGTCAGATCATTTCAGACGATTCTAAGGGGCAAGACCCTTCTCCCTTCCATGATAAAAACGACGACATTCTAGATCTGACTGATTTTTTGCCAGATGAGGCGTCTTTTGCGGCAAAGAATAGGGAAAAAAAATTTTTATCAAACGAAAATAAAGAAGTGCAGTCTCTTTCCCAGGGAGAAAGCCTCAATCTTCCCCCTCTGTTCGAGCGCAAAAGTAAACGCGCCTCGGATGCGGGACTTGATGATCTCCTTGTCTCGCCCTCAACAGCGTCTGAAACGGCGAATACGTTGCACTCTTTAACTCAATTTTCTCAAGAAAAGAAACCTTCTCCAAATTCTCCTCTCGCTGATGGGGTGGGGAGTCAAGTTATTGAAAATCAGTTGCGTGAAATTTTAAGGCCACTTTTGAAGGAGTGGTTGGATGCTAATTTACCCCTTCTTGTTCGTTGGGTCGTTAATGAGCAAGTGGAAAAGATTATGCGGCAAGGAAGGGGCGTGCCTTCTGATTTAAAGAAAGAAACGTGATCGTCAAGAGGGAAGCCTTCTCTCAACGATAGGAGGCTTATTTCATCTGAACCATGCTTTTTGAGTCGATTAATTGAGTGATAAGACCCCATGTTAGATAAAACCTTTTCTCCCTCATCTTGTGAACAAAAGCTTTATGAGGCCTGGGAGCAATCAGGCCTTATGGCAGCGGGAATCAAGCCCCAAGCGGTGCCCTATACGATCATGATGCCCCCTCCAAACGTAACGGGAACGTTGCATATGGGGCATGCCTTTACATTTACGCTTCAAGATATTCTTGTTCGCTTTTATCGCATGCAAGGGCGGGATGTCCTGTGGCAACCTGGAACAGATCATGCGGGCATTGCAACCCAAATGGTTGTGGAGCGCCAACTGGACCAAGAAAAACTGAGCCGCCGTACCTTAGGGCGCGAGAAGTTTACGGAAAGAGTATGGAAATGGAAGGAAGAGTCGGGGGGGATGATCACTCACCAGCTCCGCCGTTTGGGGGCCTCCCCTGATTGGGATCGCGAGCGGTTTACCCTTGATGAAGGCCTGAGTGCTGCGGTTCGTCATGTCTTTGTGGAACTCTATCGTCAGGGGCTGATTTATCGGGACAAGCGGCTTATTAATTGGGACCCAAAACTTCAAACCGCTGTTTCAGATCTTGAGGTTGAAACCCTCCAAATTCAAGGCACCATGTATTACTTTCAGTATCCTGTGGAAAACCTGAAGGGGCAATTTATTACCATTGCCACAAGTCGCCCAGAAACAGTGTTTGGAGATGTGGCTGTGGCTGTGCACCCTGAAGATGAGCGATATAGGCATCTTATCGGAAAAAAACTCCGTCATCCTCTAACAGATCAACTCATTCCTCTCATTGGGGATCTTCATGCGGACCCTGAACGGTTTACGGGGGCTGTTAAAATTACCCCTGCCCATGACTTTAATGACTTTGAGGTAGGACGGCGGCATAGCCTTCCTATGATTAACACACTGGACGCACACGCGTGTTTGAATGAAAACGTTCCTTCGTCTTATCAAGGGCTTGATCGACTCGTGGCACGGAAAAAAGTCGTGGAAGAAATGAGAGAGAAAGGGCTTTTTGAGAAAGAAGAAATGGCCCTTATCCCCACTCCGCATGGTGAAAAATCTGGGGTTATTATTGAGCCTTGGCTTATGGACCAATGGTATGTGGATGCGGCGACCTTGGCAGGACCTGCTCTTAAAGCTGTTGAAAAAGGGAAAACTCAGTTTGTGCCTCGGTTTTGGGAGAATACGTATTTTGAATGGCTTCGTAATATTCAGCCGTGGTGTATTTCTCGGCAACTGTGGTGGGGCCATCGTATTCCGGCATGGTATGGCCCTGATGGTAAAATTTTTGTGGCAAAAACTGAAGAAGAAGCTAAGGGTGAAGCGGCACGTTTTTATAACAAAGAGGTTGTTCTGACCCAAGAGGAAGATGTTTTAGATACTTGGTTTTCCTCAGCTCTTTGGCCTTTCTCTACCTTAGGGTGGCCTGAGGAAACGCCCGCCTTTAAACGTTATTACCCGACAGATGTCCTTGTGACAGGTCACGATATCATTTTCTTTTGGGTAGCTCGCATGATGATGATGGGACTTCATTTTACAGGAGACGTCCCTTTTAAAACGGTTTATATGACAGCCCTCGTTCGGGATGAAAAAGGGAAAAAGATGTCAAAAACTAAAGGAAATGTTGTGGATCCTTTGGTTTTGATCGACTCCTATGGAGCGGATGCTTTAAGATTTACCTTGGCCGCTATGGCAGCCCCTGGACGTGATGTTAAGTTCGCAAAGGAACACGTGGAAGGCTATCGGAATTTTGGCACCAAACTCTGGAATGCTGCTCGATTTGCAGAGATGAATGGGTGCCTTTTTGATCCTGATTTTGAGGTGACAGCCCTTCAGGTGCCCATCAACCAATGGATTGTAAATCACGTCTCAACCTTGTCTCAGAATGCTAGAAAAGCCTTAGACGAGTATAAGTTTAACGAGGCAGCCCATCTTCTTTATCACTTTATTTGGGGAACTTTTTGTGATTGGTATCTTGAGTTCTGTAAACCTAAATTTGCCCAGGACGGGCATGAAAAGGAAGAAACTCAAAAGACAGTGGCGTGGGTGCTCGATTGCATTCTACGCCTTCTTCACCCGTTTATGCCCTATATGACGGAAGCCTTGTGGGCAAATCTTCGCCCCGAGCAAGGGCTTCTCATGGGAGCTGCGTGGCCTGAAGAACAAGAGACTTCCTATCTCCAAGAAAGCCAAGATATTGATTGGCTTATCCAGGTGATTATGGAAGTCCGGAGCATTCGAGCGGAAATGAACATTCCTGCTGCTGCCCATCTTTCTGTGAGCTTTTATGATGCGACTCCTGCTACGCATCGGAAAGTAAGAGACTACGAAGACCTTCTTTTAAAACTGGCGCGCCTTCAGCATGTTAAGGTTTTTTCCGAATCTTTGTTGCCTCAAGATGCCAAGGGAGCTGTTCAAATTGTTGTAGGGGAGACCACACTTCTTATCCCTCTTGGAGAAGCTATTGATGTGGGGGCTGAAAAAGAAAGACTCCACAAGGAGCTTACTAAGGTTTTTGCTGAAATTGAGGGAATTAAGAAAAAACTTGCAAACAAAGAGTTTGTTTCGCGCGCGCCTGAAGACATTATAGAGACCCAACATCAGCGCCTTGAAACAGCACGTCTTGCTGAAGAAAAATTGGAGCAAGCCCTGAAGCGCCTAAGCGAGGCGTAGGGGGATCTCCTTGGGGGATAAGATCCTCGGTTCAAGAAACGCTAAGATTTTCTATGTAAATCAACCGGTTCTAGCCCAAGGATGACATACGTAGTTAAATTTGGCCGGTGCTAAGGGTGCCCATTTTATTTTTTTCTTTGCTCTGTCTCTCATTTTTTGTTATAAATATAAAATGACTATTAGCAGATTCACAAATTGCGCTTTTCTTTATAAGCGACCTCGTAACGTCTAAGGCCGGAATTTTTTAATTCACGGACGGCCATCTGTGCCGGGCGTTATTCCCCAGCAAAAAATAAATCACTTTCGTAGACTGACTAATAATTTCGGGGTTTTTTCAATGAGTGTATCTCTTTCTAAGTCTTATAGCCTGTGGGCTATTGCGTCTCTTTTTTATCTCTATCAATTTGTTTTGCGTCTATCTCCAAGTGTGATGATGGAAGACCTCATGCAAGCCTTTTCTTTAGATGCCACAGGTTTTGCGGCCTTAGGCTCTATAGCCCTTGCTAGTTATTCCTTTTTTCAAATTCCTTTGGGAGCATTTGCAGACACCTATGGAATTCGTCGGTGTATTCTTCTTTTCCTCTCTCTTTGCATTTTTGGAACGTTTATCTTTGCAACGGCCCATAGCCTGTGGATTGCGCAGCTGGGACGGTTTGTCATAGGTCTTGGCTCTGCTGCGGCTTTTCTGTGTTTAAGCAAAACAATCAGTCAATGGTTTCCTCTGGATAAAAGAGCGACTCTTTTAGGCCTTACAATGGTTGTGGGAACCATAGGTGCTTTGAATGGGGGAGTTCCCTTGTGTTATTTTGTAAAGCTTATTGGGTGGCGCAATACCTTACTTTTTATGTGCGTCATTGGTCTTTGTATTCTTTCCGTTATTTATCTTTTTTTGAAGGAACCTCAAAAACACAAGAACGAGCTTTCTACAAAACCGTCTGCCCTCACGTCATTTAAGATCATTCTCTCAACGCGTGAGTGTTGGGTTTTTGCAGGAACAGCGATCGGACTTTTTATCGCCATAACAGTTATTGGGGATCTCTGGGGAGTTGCCTTTATTATGAAAGCTCATACTGTTGAGCGACATGTCGCTGTTCAGGTGGTTTCCTTTATGTATATAGGTCTCTGTCTTGGAAGCTTTAGTATCGCTTGGTATAGTGATTATATTCAGAAAGCAAAGCCCTTAATAACGTTTAGCACCTTGATGTTAGTGATTCTTTTGACGATTGTGCTTTCTCCGATCTCTCTGCCTTTTGAAATGTGCTATCCCTTATTTTTTCTTATCGGCTTTTTTTCAGGGGCGGAGATGCTCTGCTTTTCAGGGATCTGTAAAGCTCTCCCTTCTTCGATCGCTGGCATTACAACTGGGTTTCTGAATGGCCTTGTGATGATGGGAGGAGCCCTTACTCAACAATGCGTTGGATTGTCCCTTGATTTTCTCTGGAGAGGACAGGTGAGTGAAGAGGGGATAAGGCTGTACTCGATTGAAGATTATCGCCTTGCCTTAAGCCTTGTTATCCCTGTGTTAATAATAGCCTTTTTTTCTTCTCTCTTTATCAAAGAGAAAGCAGAAAATTATCAAACAATTGACGGAGGACCACCCCATGATTCTATCTTATGAAGATTTTGCTAAAGTCGATATTCGTTCTGGAACCGTTATAAAAGCCGAGCCCTTTCCGCGCGCCATGAAGCCTGCTTACAAGGTTTGGGTGGATTTTGGCCCTGAAATCGGCGTTCTTCAAACATCTGCGCAAGTGACCGTTCATTATACGCCAGAATCTCTTATTGGACGGCAAGTATTAGGGGTTGTTAACTTGGGAAAGAAGAACATCGCAGGGTTTGAGTCACAATTCCTGATGGTGGGGTGTGAGGATACACAAGGGGCAATTTGCTTAGCAACTCTTGATCCAAAGGTTGAGAACGGGAAGAAGTTGCATTAGAGTGAGTACAACCTTGTGAGCCACAAAGGACAATAAAATGACAGTGACTCCCTCGCAAATGATTCCTCTTCGCACGAACGCGCCGGATTTTTCCTTGCCGGATGTGGCGTCAGGGAAAATGGTTTCTCTTTCTGATCTAAAATCAGACAAAGCGACAGTAGTTATGTTTATTTGCAATCATTGCCCTTTTGTCAAACACGTCCGTAAAGAACTCGTGGCTCTTGCAAAAGAGTATGCGTCTCAAGGGATTCGTTTTATTGCCATCAATTCAAATGATGTAGAGCAGTACCCAGAAGATGCGCCTCTCCATATGAAGACAATAGCTAAAGAGTGGGGCTTTTCCTTTCCCTATCTGTATGATGAGACGCAACGTGTTGCAAAGGCTTATAGGGCTGCGTGCACACCAGATTTCTTTGTTTTCGATCAGAATCTTGAATGCGTTTATCGGGGGCAATTTGATGACTCACGGCCAAACAATAATCTCCCTGTTACGGGTAAGGATTTAAAGTTTGCTTTGGACTGTCTTTTAAAGGGAGCCCCCATCCCTGAAGCCCAAAAGCCGAGCATCGGATGTAATATTAAGTGGAAGGCTTAAATTAGCTGATTCTTTTTCCAATGATCTGCCTTGCTTTTTCAAGGTCAGCAGGCGTGTCGACGCCAAAGGGAGCGCTTGTTGTAACAACTTTCACATCGATGCGCATGCCATTGCCTAAGGCCCGGAGTTGTTCCAGCTTTTCCCGTGCTTCTAAGGGATCCACGGGAAGGCTCACAAATCGATTGAGGCACTCCCGTCCATAGGCGTAAATACCAATGTGATGATAATGAGGGCCATTTCCTGAGGGAAGAGGGTTACGACTGAAATAAAGGGCGCGGCCAATGGACTCACCCTCCTTTAAGGACAGAGCGATTTTCACTGTATTGGGATCGGTAAGTTCATGAGGATCTTCAATAAGGTTGGCAAGGGTCGTCATATCAACAGCAGGATCTTGAAATGGTTCCAAGGCGTGGCGCAGCAAAGAGGGCTCTAGAGTGGGCAAGTCTCCTTGCATATTGATGATGGTCTCGTATTCCCCGTGAGGGTCATACAAATCAAGGGCGGCTTTTGCGCGATCCGTTCCAGAAGGAAGGGAGGGATCGGTGAGGATTCCAATCGCTCCATAAGCTTTTACAGCGTCTAGAATGTCTTTGTCTCCACAAGCTACAAGAACAGGGCCTACGTTGGCGTCCATCGCCCTTTCCCAAACGTGGATAATCATGGGTTTGCCACAAATGTCTGCAAGAGGCTTGTTCGGAAGGCGTGTTGCTGCAAGACGTGCGGGAATAATGACGAGAGTTTTGGGTGTCATAGCATGAGTCTAAGGTTAGTGGGTGTCATCCTCGCGAAGGCGGGGATCCAGGAATAAGCTATACTGTCATCCAGAATCTTTAGTCCCGGCCTTAACCCGGGATCCCTTTGACAAGAAGATACTGAAACGGGTTCAGTATGACAATGATCACTCTGGATCCCCGCCTTCGCGGGGATGACACGGGAAGATAACAATTTCGTAACTTCTTGATAGTTTTTTCTCATACCGTCTTCAAGATCTCCTCTACATGGCCAGGGACACTGACTTTTCTCCAGATTTTTGCAATTTTGCCTTTTTCATCAATTAAAAAGGTGGAGCGTTCAATACCGAAATATTTTTTGCCATACATGGATTTTTCGACCCACACCCCATATTTCTCACAGACTTCTCCTGTTTCATCGGAGGCTAAAATAAAATTGAGGCCTTCTTTTTCTTTAAAATTCTTGTGACTTTTGATAGAATCCTTAGAGATACCAATAATGATCACATTTTTTTGATCAAAATTCGGTTTTTCATCCCGAAAAGAACAGGCTTCTGCCGTACATCCGGAAGTAGCATCCTTAGGATAGAAATAAACAATGACCCGTTTGCCAATCAATTCAGATAACGTAATAGAGCTTCCTTCATCTGTTGGTAAGGTAAAGGCAGGGGCAGGATCACCGATCGATAAATTCATAAGAGGTCTCGTCCTGGAGTATATGTGAACAGATTAAAGCTTACTCGACCTTTTTCTTTTGGGAAAGGGATCATTGCTAAAAAATCCATCCGCCTTCTTTTAGAAGTTGTGGGGTCTGTTCTTGCTCTTGTTTTGTTGCTCCTTTTGCTCCTGCTTGGCCGACTGTCCATGGGGCCAATTAATCTTGATTTTTTGACGCCCGATGTGGAAGCGGCTCTAAAAACACCAAAGAATGATTTCAAAACCGCTGTCCAACATACGCAACTTGTTTGGCGAGAATGGAGGAGACCCTTTGAAATTGAGCTTGTGAATGTTCATTTCCAAAAAGACGGTAACCCCGATTGGCTTAATATTGAACATATTGGCGTCTCTTTGTATCTTCATCGCCTTTTGGTGGGAGAAATTGCCTTAAAACACATGCGCCTTTATCGGCCTCATGTTCTTTTAGATCGAAATGCACAGGGAAAGTTTTCTTTGGAATTGGGCGGTGACTCTTCTGATCATGATTTCTCATTTGAGGAAATTTCGTCCTTTTTGGCCTTGGGTGCCTTTAATCCTGCACTTGGAAAGCTTAATGAGCTCAAAAAAATATCTATTATCGATGCCCACGTTGTGTTGAAAGACGATCAAGCGGGGCAGAGATGGGAATTGCCGAAGGCTACTTTTGTTTTAAGGAGGAAGGTGGGGGGATTTCAAACAGACCTTACTTTAACGCCTTTACAAGGGCAGGGTCTTTTAGCTTTGAGCCTTAGCCACACTCTTGGAGAAGCGCGCTTTGATGTGACAGCAAATTTTCAGCAAGTTGCTTTGAAGTCATTGATAGAAAAAGATCGCCCAGCCCTGTATGACTCTAATCCGGATAGCATTACTCCAGACGATATTCTCAACCTTTTTCAACATTGGGATGTTCCTTTAAACGGTAAGGTTCTCTTGTCTCTTGTGCCCTCAACATTTGAGGTGATTGAAGGAAGGGGAGATGTGGATTTTGGGAAAGGAGACTTAGACTTATCCTTAGCGAATCTTCGTCCTCTTCCCCTTGCTGCAGGAAATATTTCCTTTACGCTTTCTCCTGAAGGGATTGACCTTAAGAATGCCTCCCTTTTGTCAGAGGAGATGTTGTTGCAAGTTTCAGGAAAAATTTCCTCATTCGTTGGCCCTCTTGTGCTGACCAAGCTTTTGGGACCAGACAAAACCCTTGAGTTGCAGGGGAAGGTGGAAGATTTATCTTTAGATCATCTGGCCGCCCTTTGGCCTCAAAACCTAGCCGCTGCTTCGCGAGAATGGTTGACGGAAAATTTGCGAACAGGCCTCATCACGGAGGCTACCTTGTCTCTAAAAGGGCATGCAGAGGAAACAGGATTTGTTGTTGATGATCTTAAGGGAACTCTTTTAGGAGAAGGGGCAGAAATTACGTATCTGAAAGGCTTGCCAGCTGCACAGGATGTGAAAGCGACAGCTACCTTTGATAACCATGGGTTTGATATTAAGCTTTTGTCGGGCAAGATAGAAACTTTTCAGCTTCAAGAAGGTCGAATCGTTATTTCTGGCCTTGATGTCGAAAAAGAAACTCTCGCCTTAGATATCAAAGGAAAAGGCCCCCTGTCTGATGTTTTGGATATCATCAACCACAAGCCTCTTGAATACGCGTCTTATGGAGGGATTGACCCTGCAAAAACAAAGGGGAGTGGCTCAATAAATCTTCACATGGATTTTCCGCTCTTGGCAGATCTTCGGTTTAAGGATGTGAAGATGATCCTTAAGGGTGATTTTAAAGGGGTAGAGCTTGATCGAAAAATTACAGACGAGCTTACGGCTCATCTGAGAGAGGGAGCCCTTTCAATTGATCTGACAGAAGATCAGATGAAAATTCAAGGGACAGGTGTTCTCAACCAACTGTCTTCTTCTCTTCTTTACACCCATTATTTTACGACTTCAAATCCTTATGAACTGCAAATGCAAATTGATACAGTGGCTTCTTTTGCGGACTTTAAACGCCTTGGTTTTAACTATGAGGAGCATGGAAACGGACCAACAAAGGCAAAATTTCTTTATACCCTTGAGAAAGATAAAAAAAGTAGGTTTTTGGTGGACTTAGATATAACGTCTGCAACTCTTGTCTTTCCAGCAGTAGATTGGGAAAAAAAGCCAGGAGAATTTGGATCTCTTTCCTTTGAGCTTCTCTTTGAGAGGGGGCATCTCTCTAAGATGACGGCGTTGAAGATGGTTACCTCCGTTTATTCTCTTCAAGGAGAAATTTTCTTTGATCCTCAACAGGCATGGAAGACGATACATCTCTCTGAGGTAAAAGGCCCTCATACCCAAACCCAAGTGATCCTTAACATTCCCCGGAAGAATGCTTACGAAGTTTCTTTTAAAGGGGACAGCGTGGATTTGGAAAAGTTTCTTGCTTACGTTGATAAGCCAGAAACTGCAAAAGACTATCCTCTTACAGACATTAAACTTTTTGCTGATGTAAAACAGTTGCGTCTTGGGGAAGGAAAGATATTTCAAAATGTGCAGGCAACAGCTGATCTTTTTTTGCAAGGAAAAGAGTCGCTCTGGAAGGAAGTAAAACTTCGGGCCAAGGCGGGAGAGGGGACTTCTGACAAGGGTGACGTTGCGCATGTGTCAGGAGGAATCTTATTTGATTTAACGCCCGGCCCTAATAATACTCAAACTCTTACGGTGCGTGCGAATGATGCGGGACAGTTCTTAAAGAATTTAAGTATCTATGATGAAGTTCAAGGCGGAGAGCTTACGATTAAGGCTGAGAGACAAAATCATGGCCCCTATAAAGGTATCTTTAAGTTAAAAGAGTTTAATGCCAGTAAGGTTCCTCTTTTAGCCCGCTTTGCTGCCATTTTGTCGCCTGTTGGGATTGTGAATTTATTTTCTGCTGACGAGAATGTCTTCATGGAACGGTTTGATTGCGATTTTGTGTTTGATGATTCCTTGGTTGTTCTTAAAAAGGGGATTGGGAAAAGTCTATCTTTAGGTTTTACAGTTGAGGGAAAACTTGATCGAATCAATCGAACCTATGGCCTTAAAGGAAATCTTATTCCTGCGCGCTTCCTTAATTCTATTTTAAATAATATTCCGATCCTTGGTCCTCTCTTGAGTGGAGGGGAAGGAGAGGGGCTTTTTGCGATGTCCTATACGGTGACAGGACCTTTTGACAAACCTGACGTTTCTGCTAATCCCCTCTCTATGCTGGCTCCTGGATTTCTACGCAAGCTTTTTTCACCGGATGAGGAAGGAAAATGAGCGGAATACAAAAAAATGTAGGGGATTTTCAATTTTTTCAGGAGCTCATTGCTCTTCCCTTTGTGGAGCAGGTATTTCTTTATGGATCTCGAGCGCGAGGGAGCGCGCGAGAACGATCAGACATCGATCTTGCTGTTAAGTGTCCAGGCGCGAGTGAACAGGACTGGATCAAGGTTCTTGATATTATTGAGGATGCTGATACCCTTTTAAAAATTGATTGTATTCGTTTTGATGAATTATCCGATAATAACCCTTTGAAAAAATCCATCCTGAGAGATGGTGTTACTCTCTTTGTGAGGAGCAAAAATGTCTCAAGAAATCAAAGAAGCTTTTAAAAAAACAGGAAAAGCTCTCGATGCGCTTGAAGTGATGATTAACGAACCCATGTATGAGAACCGTGGTAATGTTGACGCGTCTATTCAACGCTTTGAGTTTGTTATTGAGCTTTTTTGGAAGCTTCTGAGGCGTGTCTTAGAATCTCGTGGGCAAAAAGCCGTCTACCCTAAAGATGTTTTACAGGAAGCTTATGCAGGACATTTAATTGATGATGAGGCCCTATGGCTTCAAATGTTGAAAGATCGCAATCAAACCTCTCATACTTACGATGAAGAACTTGCTGATAAAATTTATGCTCACATTAAGCTCTATTTCCCCCATCTAAAAAAAACTTACCTAAGGCTTTACGAGAAGTATAATTTTACCGATGAGCAAGCGTCATGACGAATCCTCTCTCTACACGCAAAGAAACCGATACTTTTGGCTCCATTGATGTCCCAGCAGATAAATACTGGGGAGCGCAAACAGAGAGGTCTCGTCAAAACTTTCAGATAGGTGTGGAAGTGATGCCACTGCCCCTTATCCGGGCTTTAGGCATGCAGAAAAAAGCAGCGGCTCTTGTGAATATGGAGCTTGGAGAGCTTGATTCTTCTCTTGGGCAAGCCATTGTGAAGGTGACAGAGGAGATGATAGAGGGAAAGCTTGATCGTCATTTTCCGCTTGTTGTCTGGCAAACGGGCTCTGGGACACAAACCAATATGAATGCCAATGAAGTCATTGGAAATCGGGCGATCGAGCTTCTAGGGGGGAGTCTGGGGTCAAAAAAACCTATTCACCCCAATGATCATGTGAATTTGAGTCAATCCTCTAACGATACATTTCCAACAATTATGCATATCTCAACGGCCCTTGAAATTCACAAAAATCTTCTTCCGGCGTTAGAGAGTCTTCAAAAGGCGCTTCAAGACAAAGAAAAAGCCTTTAAAAGTATTATTAAAATTGGGAGAACCCATCTGCAAGATGCGACACCTCTGACCTTAGGACAAGAATTTTCAGGCTATGCCACCCAAATTAAGATGGACATAAGGCGGATTACAAACACGCTCCCTCACCTTTATGAGTTGGCCCAGGGGGGGACAGCTGTGGGGACGGGGCTTAACGCCAACCCTAAATTTGCAAAAGCCTTTGCTGAAAAAGTGGCTGACCTGGCAGGGCTTCCTTTTGTGACGGCAGAGAATAAGTTTGAGGCTCTTGCCTCTGAGGATACGATGGTGGAAGTTTCTGGGGCGTTGAATGTCTTGGCAGTTTCTTTGATGAAAATTGGGAATGATATTCGCCTCTTAGGGTCAGGTCCGCGAAGTGGAATTGGGGAGCTCCTCTTGCCAGAAAACGAGCCGGGGTCTTCCATTATGCCTGGCAAAGTGAACCCGACTCAATGTGAAGCACTGACGATGGTGGCGGCACAAGTTATGGGAAATCATGTAACTGTGACTGTTGCAGGGTCTCATGGTCAATTAGAGTTGAACGTTTTTAAACCTCAGGAGGGGAAAACTCTTCTTCAAGCTGCTCTTGACCTTAACTATGTGAGCGAAGAGCAATACCATGACTGGGTGAAGCCTGAGAAAATGGTTGGACCACATGGATCCTGAAGACGCTCGTTTTAAGAAGCGTTCTGTAACGTTGATGGGTCACAAAACAAGTGTAGCTCTTGAAAAAGCCTTTTGGCGAGTTTTAGAAGACTCTGCTCGTGCTCAAGATGTTTCTTTGAATCATCTTATTCAGGAGATCGATTCAAGTCGCACAGGAAGTCTTTCAAGCGCTCTTCGTCTGTATGCCTTACTCTATGCGCCTTTTAAACATCCAGCCTGCAAGAGATAAGGTAAAAAGAGCGATGAGGGCCATTGGCCACGTGTGCATCAGCACATCCCCAGCAGGCATATTCTTCAAAAAGAGCCCCTTAATAATGATAAAAAAATGTGAGATGGGAAGAAGCTGTGTAAAGGGCTGAAGCCAGGATGGCATATTCTCAATAGGGGTTGCATATCCTGATAACAACATGGTGGGTGTCATAAAAACAAAGGACCCTAAGATAGATTGTTGTTGTGTGTGAGAAAGCGAAGAGATGAAAAGTCCAACCCCAACCATCGATAGTAAGAAAACAATCATACTAAAATAAAGCAAAAAAAACGACCCAGAAAATGGGATCTTAAAAAGATAGAGGGTTATAAACATGAGGACAGTACTTTCCCCAATTCCGATGACCATAGCAGGGATGAGTTTTCCAACTAGAATTTCCCAAGGCTGAAGGGGGGAGACGAGAAGTTGATCAAAGGTACCGTTTTCTCGCTCTCGTGACACAGACATAGCCGTTAATGTCAAGGCCAGAAGCATACTTAAAATCGCAACTAAGCAGGGGACGTTATACAGGATATACTCAAGATTTGGATTGAAAAATGCACGCGATTCAATTCCGAGGGGGACTGGGAGTTCTACTCCCTTCTGTGTAAGAATATCAGTGTTGAAAGTCTCAACAATAGAAGAGAGATACCCAGTCACAATTTGAGAGGCATTTGGCTTGCGTCCATCCAAGATCATTTGTAGGGATGCGGGTTGCCCTCTGGTAATGAGACGAGAAAAGTTGGGTTGAAATTGCACAGAAACGATGACGTTCTGAAGATCGATTGCTTTTTTTGCTTCTTGAAAGCTCCCAAACTCATACACATGCTTAAAGTAGGGGGAGCCCTTGATGCGTTGAATAAGCTCATGGCTATACCAGCCCTTGTCTTGGTTATAAACACCAAGAGAGATGTTGTTTACGTCTAAGGTTGCTGCATGAGAGAGAATGATTAGCTGAATAAGAGGAGGGGCTATAAGTGTAATGCGACTTTTCTTATCACGCCAAACGGCGAGAAGTTCTTTGATAATAAGGGCCTTAAGCCGGGGCCATCTACGCATCATGAATCCAGTCTTTTGGTTGTTTTATAGGTGGTAACACTAAAGAAAAAGAGGGCAATAAGGAGCATGGCAAAAAGGTTGGGGAGGATAAGTTCCCAAAGAGTTCCACTTAAGAAGGTACTTTGAAGAATTGTGACAAAATAACGGGGAGGAAATATATAGGTAAGAGCTCTTATAGGCGCCGGCATAGAGTTAATTTCAAAAACAAATCCTGAGAGAACGAAAGCAGGTAAGAAGCCAAGCATAATAGAAATTTGTGAGGAAACAAATTGGTTGCGGGTGGTGGAGGAGATCAGCAGCCCTTGGCCGAGGGAAGCCAAGAGAAAGACAGCGGTGGAGAGGAATAAAACGAAAAAGGATCCCCGAAAGGGGACTCCAAATAAAAGAATAGAAATTGTAACACAAAGGGTCATTGACCCTAAGCCCAGCAAGAAATAGGGGACGAGCTTGGCGAGGAGCATCTCTCTAACGCGAAGAGGGGTTGCCATAATAGATTCCATGGTGCCTCGCTCCCATTCCCTGGCCACAACAAGAGCCGTAAGAAGAGTACCAATGAGGGACATGATTATTGCAATGGATCCTGGGAGGAGCACATCTCGACTTTTAAGCTCGGCGTTAAACCACACCCGGGGTTCTGGGTTAACGAGCGTTGTTTGAGAAGGATTTTTTGTCTCGATTGCCCGCTGGGCCATCCAATTATTGACAACGCCAGTTGCATAATTAAGAGCAAATTTGGCTGTGTTGGGTTCACTTCCATCAAGAATAACTTGGATAGGAGAGGGTTTTTCTTCCAGTAAATTTTGTGAAAAATTTTGAGGAATGGTGACAATGGCGCGCAAACGACCGAGAGTCATCTCTTCCTCAAAGGAGGTGCTGTCGTTGCTTGTTTGAGCATCAAAATAAGGCGTTGCAAGAAAGGCATTCGCAAGATTTCTGGCCTCATTTCCCATCTCTTCCATCACAATTCCAATGCGGATCTTGTTAGCATCAAGAGAAACGCCATAGCCAAAAATAAAGATCATGAGAAGGGGGAGAACAAAAGCGATGAGCATGGTGCTTGGATCCCTTAGGATTTGCTTGCTTTCTTTCTTTAAATACGCCATGAAACGTTGACGGGAAAAGGAAGTCATTGGACTCCTTGCTTTTCAATCAAGGCAATAAAAGAATCTTCAAGAGTTGGATTTGGCATTTTTCGTGTTTTCACCATATTTTTCAGATCATCTGGAGTTCCTGTAGCGATATTGATGCCTTGGTAGATAAGCGCGATACGATCACAGTATTCCGCCTCTTCTAGAAAATGGGTGGTGACCATAATAGTAACGCCTTTTTCCACCATTCCATTAATATGAGTCCAAAATTCACGGCGGGTGAGGGGGTCCACTCCTGATGTGGGTTCATCAAGAAATAAAACATCAGGCTCATGCATAACAGCGCACGCAAGAGCTAGGCGCTGTTTATACCCGAGAGGTAGTAAATTTGCATTGGAATTAAGATAGGGATGAAGATCAAAAATAGTGACCATAAGATCAATCATTTTTGTGCGATAGGGGCCTTGAAGGCCATAACTACCTGAGAAAAAATTCAGATTTTCTTCAACGCTCAAATCCCCATATAAAGAGAACTTTTGAGCCATGTACCCTATGTGCGATCGAGCTTTAGCGGGGGCTGTTTTAAGGTTGACTCCTGAAATGAGAGCTTCTCCGAGTGTGGGTTGTAAAAGGCCGCACAGCATTTTAAAAATCGTTGATTTTCCTGCTCCATTGGGGCCAAGAAGACCAAAAATTTCACCGCGCTTTATGGTAAAGGAAATGTCTTGAGCAGCTGTAAAATTCCCAAAGCGCTTTGTGAGATTTTCTGCCTTAATAAGGGAGGAAGACGTTTGTTTTTTGAGAGGAAAATTTTCAGCTAAAATAGAATCTCCTTTTGAGATGCCTCCTAAGATATCTATAAAAGCGTCTTCAAATCGCGGAGGGACTCTATGTCTGAGAGAATTTTTTAAGGAGGAAGAAGTAACAAGACGTAGCTTATTCCCTTGAATTACTCCATCAATGACGTAGGGGAGGTTGAGCAGTTTTGTGAGAACTTTCCTGCGATTTTTCAAGGGAACTTCAACTTGAAAGACGCGATTTTTCATGCGTTTTGTGAGATCTTCTGGAGGGCCATTAAAAAGAAGCTTTCCCTCGTTGAGGAGCAACACTTCATGACATTTATCAGCTTCGTCAAGATAAGAGGTGGACCAGATAACGGTCATTCCTTTATGGGTGAGGTCTTGGACCATTGTCCATAACTCTCGGCGTGAGAGAGGATCAACACCCACAGTGGGTTCATCGAGAAGGAGCACTTGAGGGCGGCTTAAGAGGGCGCACGCAAGTCCTAGTTTTTGCTTCATGCCTCCGGAAAGGTTTCCTGCCAAACGATTAATAAAGGGTTTCAAAGATGTGAAGGCAAGCATGCGCTTAAAGGCGTCTTTTTTTTCTGCAACAGAAAGGCCATTCAAATCAGCGTAAAGATCAAGATTTTCGAGGACAGATAAATCTTCATAAAGGCCGAATTTCTGAGGCATGTAGCCTGTAATATCGTGAATTTGAGAAGAGTGTGTCGAAAGGCCCATGACCTTAATCTGCCCACTTGTGGGGAGGAGTAAGCCTGTCATGAGTCGAATCAATGTGGTTTTTCCGGCGCCATCAGGTCCAACAAGCCCTGTGATTATGCCTTTTCGAATGGTAGCATTGATTCTATCAAGAGCAGGCCGTTCCATGCCCTTAAATGTTTTGTTGACATGGGTGAGTTGAATAGCGTTTTCGATCGTATCTCTCCTATGGGAGCAATTTTATGTGGAGAGTTACGGGCATTCCCTGGCGGAGTTGGCCTTTTGGATCATCAACAAGAATGCGGAGCCTATAGACAAGATCCGTTCGAAGTTCTGGCGTTTCTACGGTTTTAGGGGTGAATTCTGCTTGAGGTGAAATAAAGCCGATCTGCCCCTTAAAGGGTGCGTCGGGATGAGCATCTGTGATGACGGAAGCTTCCATGCCGGGTTTGAGATCTCCAAGATGGGGTTCTGCTACATAGGCGCGTATCCACACAGGTTTGTTCAGAGACAGAGTGTAAACCACAGATTGAGGCGTAACAATTTCGCCGGGTTCATTGACACGGGTGAGCATCACTCCCTCTGCAGGAGAGAGAATTTCTGTGTCTTTTAAGTTAATTTCTGCGCTTTGAAGGTGGGCTTTCGCCGTTTCCATAGCTGCTTGAGCGGCCTCAATATCTTCTTTCCGAAAGCCTTCTTCAGCAAGACTCAGGGCTTCTTCTGCGTTTTTGAGCAGGGCTTCTGCTTCAAGTTTTGTTGCAAGTGCTGTATCGTAGTCCTGGCGAGAGGTGCCGTCGACTTTTATTTGTTCTTTTTGGCGGATGAATATAGTTGTTGCATTGTCGAGCGTTGCTTGTCGCTCATGGACGGTTGCACGCGCTTCTTCAATTTCTTGGGGTCGACTTCCATGCTGGAACTTTGCAAAGTTGGCTTCTGCTTGGGCAAGCTCTGCCCTTGCTGCGGCAAGGTCGGCTTCATAAGGGGCCTTGTCCAGAATAGCAACAACATCCCCTGTTTTTATCACGTCTCCCTCTTCAAAGCGCATCTCCTGAATGCGGCCACTGACGCGAAACCCAAGGTCAGCTTGTCGAATGTCCACATTTCCATACAAGACTAAGCGATTCTGCGCGTGATTGTGCCTCCAAAGTGTGACTCCAAGAAAGATCACCCCGATGATCACAAGAAAAATAATACCCATGCGGATAAAACGGCGTCTATTTTTCTTGAGGTAAATCATTCTTTCTTTTGTGCCTGCTTTTTTCTTATTCTATACTATGTCTAACGAAAAAATTTTAAAAACCACCTTATGCTGTAAGCAAAGAGGGCTGTACAAGATAAACTACATATCCATAAAAAAGTAAACCATGTCCAGGGTTTCCACCTTTGGCTTTTATTCATAGTGGTGTCCCGATTTTCCCCGAAAGACATAATAAGAGTAGGCTGTGTATCCTAAGGTGATGGGGAGTAAAAAGAAGACCCCTATAAGAATAAGAGACAAAGACTTTGGGTTTGCGGCCGCTTGCCATAAAGAAATTTGATAGGGCACAATCCATGGCCACAAGCTTACCATAAGGCCTAGGTATCCAAGAGAAAAGAGAAGGATAGCGAGAATAAATGGCTGTGCTTCTTGTTTTTTTGCAAGACTTTTATAAAGACTTATAAAAGTGACAACCGTTAGCAAAGGAATAGGACAAAGATAGGCTAAATTTGGAAAAGTAAACCATCGCACAAAAAGTTTATCGTTTAAAAAAGGCACCCATAAACACACCAATCCCATAAATAAAGCCACATACAGAAGAGAGTATAAAGCCGATTTACGCGCCCATTCTTGTGTTTTTGCGTCTGTTTTTAAAATCGTCCATGTCGATCCCAGAAGAGCGTATCCAAAGATAAGAGCGATGCCTGTCATAAGGGAAAAGGCGTTGAGCCAATCAAAGCTGCCCCCTCCAAAAGCGCGGCCCTTTACAGCAACTCCCTCAACAAAAGCTCCTAAAAGGACGCCTTGAAAAAAGGCTGCAGCTAAAGAGCCGAAGTGAAAAGAATAGTCCCATAGGGTATGCATTTTTCCCTTTGATTTAAAGCGGAACTCAAAGGCAACCCCCCTGAAAATAAGGCCTAAAAGCATCAGGATAATAGGGATATAAAAGGCTGGCAGAAGGATAGCATAAGCTAAGGGGAAGGTTGCGAAAAGGCCGCCTCCTCCAAGCACAAGCCAGGTTTCATTTCCATCCCAAAAAGGGGCAATCGAATTCATCATTTTATTGCGGCAATCCTCGCTGGGGGCGAAGGGAAAGAGAATTCCGACTCCTAGGTCAAATCCATCCAATAGAACGTACAGGAAAATGGCGGCTGCGATGACGCCTCCAGAAATCAAGGGCAAATCGAGCAGGGGAGAAAAATCAAGCATCGCTATACCTCAGAACGGGTGGATTTAGGCCATGGGACCCATAAATATCATCTTGTTTTAGGAAAGGTTGAGGCCCTTTCTTAATCAGTTTCGCAATATAATAAAGTCCTGCTCCAAAGATAAACGTATAAACAACAACAAATGCAACAAGAGACAGGAGCACATGACGGCCCATAACAGGAGAGGCGGCTTGGGCTGTCCGCATCAGCCCATAGACGATATAAGGTTGGCGCCCAATTTCTGTGACAAACCATCCCGCTAAGACAGCAATAAATCCTGAAGGCGTCATGGCAAGGCACCAGCGTTGAAACCATTTTTTGTCAAACAATTTTTTGCGAAAATGAAGATAGATCGCCATAAGACCCGTTGCAAGCATGAGAAGGCCAATGCCAACCATCACTCTAAAAGACCAAAAAACGATGGCAACAGGAGGTCTTTCTTCTTTGGGCCATTCTTTTAATCCCTTGACCTCTCCCTCCGGGTCATGGGTAAGAAGAAGACTGGTGAGCTTAGGAATTTCAAGAAGAGATTTTGTTTTTTCTTCTGTCTTGTCTGGCCATCCTAAGAGGATTGCAGGAGCTCCTTTTTGGGTTTCCCAGAGTCCCTCAATGGCAGCCACCTTTGCGGGTTGGTAGGTAAAGGTGTTGACGCCATGTAAGTCCCCTACGAGAATCTGAACAGGGGTAACAAAGACAGCCATCAGCATGGCCATTCCTACCATGATGCGTGCGTGGGGAAGGTTCCGTTTCTTTAAAAGATACCAAGATCCAATTCCGCCTACGAAAAAGGCCGTTGTTAGATAAGCTGCGATTACCATATGCAAGAGTCTGTAGGGGAAGGAGGGGTTGAAAATGATCTCCATCCAGCTTGTGGGTTGAAAAAGGAGGGTGTTAGAAATTTCATAACCTGCTGGGGTTTGCATCCAACTGTTGGCAGATAAAATCCAAAAGGCTGAGGTGACGGTTCCCAAAGCAACAATAACAGTGGACGCAAAATGCATTCCACGTGTAACTCTGTCCCACCCAAAAAGCATAATCCCCAGAAAGGAAGCTTCTAGGAAAAAGGCTGTGAGCACTTCGAAAGCAAACAAAGGACCCAACACACTTCCTATGCTATCTGAAAAGCCTGACCAGTTGGTTCCTAGCTGATAAGACATGACCACACCGGAGACCACACCCATGGCAAAGGTTACGGCAAAAATCTTAACCCACAGTTTATAGACTTCTTGATAGACCTTATGACCGGTTATTAACCAAAGCCCTTCCACAACCGCAAGCCAACTAGACAGCCCAATTGTTAAAGCAGGAAAGATAATGTGGAAACTTATGGTAAAAGCAAACTGAATGCGTGACAAAAGAATAGGATCGAGATCCATGAGATGTCTCATTGTTTTGGAAAATAACTAATTAAGATTTTATATGAATTTTCTTAAAAAGGATAGCTTTTTAAGAGGTTAAATAAGAGTTGTTTCAGGAACGCGAGAAAGACGTGTAAGTGGAGATTGTGAAGACAGTTGTGGGGTTGAGAGCCAGGGAGAAGTACAGCATTTTTCTTGTGAACAATTGTTACCTGATGAGCAACTCCTAGGTTCACAATGATCGCCAATATCACACTCTGAATCCGACGTGCAATCTTTTGTCAAACAAAAAGCCTGAACGAGCTTTATGTTCAACATTAACGAGACAGCAAAAACAAAGAAAAATCCTAAAAAAGTTCTCATCTTTTTCCAGCCTTTCTTGTTCTGTTGATTGAATGATTAAAAAAATTATAAATAAAAACAGTTAAATAAATACAAACTTTTTATTGTCTTGTGTGAATATAAAGGCATGTAAAATATCTGATTTTGAATTTATATCAATCAGCTATTTACAGCGCTTCTTTTGAGCAGCAGGGAATTTGCCTGCATGCTCTGCCTTGTTTAAATAAGCTTCAATGGCATCATCTTGAGTCGTTAAAGCAGAAGAATATAAGCCTGTTTCGCAATGAGATTGGTTACATGTGTCGGATGGAATAATGTAATCACCTTGGTTTTTCACAATAGAGCATGTGCAAATTGCTTTTGAGGGATCGTTTTCATCTATAAAGCAAGGGCTGTCTAAACAAAATGCCCAAGGACGACCATTGGAGCATTGGACATAAGTTTCAATCGGATAATATCTTGATTTAATCAACTTATACCCTTCAGAGGTTGTTTTTACCGGTTCACCAGGCTCTTGGCCTGCAGAATACCCTTCTTCTACCTTACAATGACACAAGGCCATTCCTTCTTGCCCAGGGATGGGAAAACATTTGGCTGTTGTACAAAGGGCATATGTGCCTTGAGATATATAAAAATCATATGTACCCTGAGATGTATGCAAAGTGTCGGCGATTGATTCGTCGCAAGGAGAACAAAACATAAATAAAAAAAGAAATGATAAAAAATGGTTTTTTGTTTTCTGCATCTTCTAACCCTCTGCTTATGTATATAACATGGTCATGTTTTAGCAGAAAGTTCTTTATAAAAAGTAAATTTTACCCCAGATTCTTTTTTCGTTAAGCGTGAGCTAGTTGACAATTCTTCTTGTCCTTCTCATATTAAGTATAGTTTTAAAATATGAGTATTATTCTTTGCAAGAATTCGTTGAAAATTGGGGATATATCGCTGTTTTTTTAGGCTCACTCATTGAAGGCGAGTCTATTATTTTTGCAGCGGGATTCCTTGCGCATGAGGGGTACTTATCGCTCCATAAAATCATTCTTATCTCCTTTTGTGGGACACTTTTTGCCGATCAAGCTCTTTATTTTGTAGGGAGGCACTTTGGGAATTCGGTGATCAATAGGTTTCCTTCCCTGAAGCCGCGCGCAGATCGGGCTTTTCAGCTTTTAAATCGCTATGATAATATTTTTATCCTCAGTTTCCGCTTTATCTATGGCATACGTATCATTAGCCCCATTATCATTGGAGCTAGCGGTGTTGGAGTTAAGCGTTTTGTCGTGTTAAACTTTATTGCAGCCTTCATTTGGTCTGTTTCTAGTTGTGTTGGAGCTTATTATTTTGCTCATCTTATTATGGACAAACTACATCTTGTGCCTAAAATCGTCTTAGGTCTTGTTCTTTTTGGCGGAGGACTTTGGTTTATTGTTTATAAGTGGCGGAAGCGGTATGCTTAATTAATCAAAGGAAAAGATTTTCAAAAAATGGCAGGTTGGCAAGAATCCATTGAAAGTTGGGGGTATATAGCTGTTTTTTTAGGCTCGCTCATTGAAGGCGAATCTGTTATTTTTGTGGCAGGGTTTCTAGCCCATGAAGGCTATCTTTCTCTTCCTAAAATTATTTTAGTCTCCTTTTTAGGCACACTTTTGGCCGACCAAGGATGCTATTTTGTAGGGCATTACTATGGAAATGCTGTAATCGATAAACTTCCGTCTCTAAGACCACGAGCGGATCGCGCTTTTCAGCTTTTGAAACGCTATGATAATTTCTTTATTCTCAGTTGTCGTTTTATTTATGGTATACGCACCATCAGTCCTTTTGTTATTGGAGCGAGTGGGGTGGGAGTTATGCGTTTCATGATTTTAAATTTCATAGCAGCCCTCATTTGGTCTGTGCTTAGTTGTGTTGGAGCTTATTATTTTGCTTATCTTATTATGGATAGAATGCATCTTTTGCCAAAAATTGTCTTAGGTCTTGTTCTTGTTGGCGGGGGAATTTGGTATGGTATACACAAATGGCGAACGCGGGGTTCGTGAATCAAATTAAAAGGAAGTGTTGATGTCTCATCGGTATCCAGTAACGTGGCAAGAGTTTTATCGTAATGCGCAAGCTCTTGCTTGGCGTCTTAATGAAGGACGAGAGTGGAAAGGTATTATTGCAGTGACGCGGGGGGGGTTAGTGCCGACCGCTATTATGGCCCGTGAGCTGGGAATTCGAAAAATCGATACGGTAGGCATTCTGAGCTATGGGGAGGATGACAAACAAATTGACCCCATCATTGTCAAACCTTGCCCTGTAGACGAGGGAGGAAAAGGATGGCTTGTGGTGGATGATTTAGTGGACACAGGGACGACTGCAAAAATTGTTCGGGAGATGCTCCCCAACGCCCACATCTCTGCGATTTATGCAAAGCCCTCTGGCAAAGATCTTGTTGATACCTTTATGACGGAAGTGAGCCAAGATACGTGGATTGTTTTTCCTTGGGAAGAAGATATTTAAAGGGCTTTTCGAATTTTTAAATAGACAGGGATGCAGACTAATAGGGCTGTGAGGAAAAAATAGTTTATAGTCCATATGTTTTCTGGAAAAAATAACACCGCAATTAATACTAAAGCAGCGCTTAGCATCTTGCCAAGAATAATGATGGAAGATGCGAGTCCTGTAAAATTTGGATCTACCTTTATTGCCTTGAGGGTAAGGCACGCTGCGATGAGATTGCATCCTATTATAAATGATGCAGCTAAAATTAAAAGCCAGATTCCATGTGAGAGTCGTTCTGCGAACAAAAACAGACATAACGTTGTCGTTACAATCGTAAGTCCACTTAAAATGATTTTGTCGCTTCCAATTTTTTCAATAAGAGTCTTATTAAATAAGGGGCCTAAGCCATTGGCAATGGCTAAGAGGAGACCTGCACTTGCGAATTCAAGGATACTCCACCCATAATGATCACGAAAAACATAAGGGCTTATAACAATAAACGCGTAAAAAGCTCCATATAAAATTCCTATCATTATCCAGTAATAACGAAAAAAAGGATGACGGAGAAAAAAAAGATATTCATGGAGAGTTTTTGTGAGTTCTTGTCGTTCTATGCGATGCTCGATTTTAACGTAATAGGAAAGCCCTAAAGCTAAAATGCCCATGAAAGCAAGAAAATAAAAAATCATCTGCCATCCAAAGAGTTTGAAAATAACTCCTCCAATGAGAGGGGCGCTACCTGGCCCGATGGCGATAGTAACAAGAATAAAAGAAACAATCTTATTATAAACAGCATCTTTGTAATAATCTGCGGAAATAGACAAAGCAATAATGGGTGCGCCGGCTGCGCCGATTCCTTGTAAAAATCTTCCTGCTAAAAATGGATAAATAACACTAGAAAAAGCGCAGAGAACACTAGAGGCGATAAAAAGGCCAAGAAAAAAATTAAGCGTATGCTGTCGTCCATAAGTATCAGAGAGGGGGCCAGAAAATATAGTTCCTAATAGAATTCCTATATAATAAATAGTAATGCTAAATTTTATAAGCGTCGAAGAAACAGCAAACATCTGATTTAATTCAGGAAACACGGGAAGATAAATCGTTGTTCCGATGTCGCCTAGAAAGGCAATGAAGCACACAACAAATGTAAACTTAAACAATTCTGACATAGGAAACACTTCTTGTAATAGTGCTATATATTAATTATCTCTCTTAATCATTAACTTTTTATTAATGTAATAATTGTTGTTTGATAAACATAGGTTAAATATTTTTATTGTGCCAAAAATCTCCTTGTTTTTATGCATTAAGTAGATGTTGTGTTAATTGAAGGTTTTTTTCATGGCTTTGCCTTTTTCAAGACAAAGATAATTTTTTTTGTGGATAGGATTAAGGAGATTTCTTGATAGGGGCTACTCGCACCTTTCGCCACGCTGCGTGGTTTTGCTGGTGCTCCTCAAGAGTTGTTGCGAAAATATGCCCTCCAGAGCCAT
>JACPNY010000054.1 GCA_016185255.1 Pseudomonadota bacterium | reverse complement strand
AAAACAGCTAGTTATCGTCATTGCGAGGGGTGAAACGACGAAGCAATGATATATATATTGTAAAATAAGGCCTTTCATATTCCTTTTGGGTTCTCTCTGGACAAATGAATTATGATAACCCATAAATAGATACTTCATAGACTTTTGTGAGTAATGGAGTGTGGAATGGCTGAGTTGAAATCCCGTAATCCCCATTTAATGGACCATACGGCTCCAATCCATTCAGAAACTAAAGCTTGGTTTGTTTGGAGTTTTGCTGCTTTTTTCTATCTTTACCAATTTGTCCTTCGTAATTTTCCAGGTGTGATGACCGAAGACATTATGCGGGATTTTTCTGTTGATGCGTGTTCTTTAGGCGTGTTAACAGCGTTTTATTTGATATCTTATTCTTCTCTTCAGATTCCCGTTGGTTTAGCTATGGACAAATTTGGGCCGACGCGTCTTTTAAGAGGGGCTGTTCTTCTTTGTGCCTTAGGTACTGCTGTTTTTGCTATGTCTCACTCGTTTTACTTTGCATGTTTTGGCCGATTGCTTATCGGAATGGGCGCAACATGTGCCTTTTTAGGGTCTTTAAAGTTGGGCACTCTTTGGTTTCATCCTGAAAGACTCGCGCTTGTTGTAGGGTTGACCATGCTTGCAAGCACAATTGGAGCTACGTTTGGACAAGCGCCTCTTGCCCTTCTTATAGATATGCTGGGGTGGCGAGCGGCTCTTCTTTATGTAGTTGTTCCCATAGGGCTTGTTTTAGCAGCCTGTGTGTGGGTTTTTGTAAGGGATACACCTCCTGAAGGGCCGTTGAAGCCGATCTTAGAATCGGACACAACCTTGAAGACTTTGTTTATACATCTTAAAGATATCGTGATTGACTACCGTATATGGGCCTTGGGATTTTATGGAGCATTGATGTATATCCCTATGTTGGCCTTTGTGGATTTGTGGGGTATTCCTTTTCTCACAAAATTGTATGGAATTGAGAGGGCTGTCGCGGGTTCCATTACGACAATGTTTTATGTTGGGGTTGGAATTGGCTGTCCTGTTGTAGCTATTGTTTCTGATTATTTTCAGGTTCGTAAGGTTCCTATGGCGATAGGGGCTATTTTGTCTATTCTTTTCAATGGAATTATTATTTATATGCCCGATATCCCCATTTCGATGATGTATGGGCTTCTTTTTGCAGCAGGCGTGTCTTTTTCAGCGCAACCCCTTATTTTTGCATCAGTTTGTCAACTGACACCCCTTACAAGCAATGGCACAGTAATTAGTTTTACGAATATGATCGTGATGATGTTGGGACTTATTATGCAGCCGCTTGTGGGGTGGTTTTTGGATTTTGTGTGGAGTGGGACGGTGGTGAACGGAGTGCCTTATTATAACATTGCTGATTATCGGTTTGCCCTTCTTAGTATTCCCTTGAGTTTAGCCTTAGCCCTTCTTTTAATGCCTTTTATTCCCGAGACATTTCCACGACAGAAAAAAAATTAAATTAGTTTTATTTTTTTCAATATATAAAGAAAAAACATGTTATGTTTTGCGGAATAACAACAAATTGTTGGAAAAAGATTTGACAATATCTAGATATATGATAACATATATCTAGAATATTAATGTTTGTTTTTTGTAGCCTCTCTCGGATTATTGAGAGACAACAGTGCTACAACAGAGTGGTAATAGTGTTATGCAGCCATCATTTTTAAAGGGTTTATTAGCCTCAACGGCTTTAGTTTTGTCTTTAGTTTCAAGCTCGGCTATGGCCTCTCATGGGGAAGAGCTCGGAGATATTAGCATTAGGCGATCTTTTTCTGTTGGAAAACGAGCTTATAAAACTACCTCCAAGACTATGGAACAGTTAGAAGAAAGTTCGGGCCCCAAGAAGACAGATAATCTGACCCTTTTACAAGACTGGAAAGATTTGGGGCTTGTGAAAACGCAGCCCGTCATTGTTAAACCGGGGCAAAAACTGACCGTTACCTGTGAATTCGCCGAACCTGCCACAGAAGAAACATCTATCTCTTTCCTTAATTCTGCACAAAATGGATATTATGACGGCAGTGCCACTGTCAAGCCTGGAAACACAAAAGTGACCTTCTCTTCTATTGTGCCAGATGATGAAACACAAACTAACTTAGTAATCCGTAATCCCGCTTTTGATGCGAAAACCTCACTCCCCATTGGAGTAAAACTTAATAAAGTTTTGCTAAATATTGAAGAGCTGCTCTTCACACAAGGAGGAACCCCAACATCACTTCAGCCTCTTGAAACATTAAAAGATTGGGTTGGGTTTGGCCTTGTAAAAACAACTGCTATAGATGTTAAGCCAGGCCAGAAACTGACCGTGACCGCTGAATTCGCCGAACCTGCCACAGAAGAAACATCTATCTCTTTCCTTAATTCTGCACAAAATGGATATTATGACGGCGGCGTCACCGTAAAGACTGGAGACACAAAAGTGACTTTCTCTTCTATTGTGCCAGATGATGAAACACAAACTAACCTAATAATCCGTAATCCTGCTTTTAATGCGCAAACCCCACTCTCCCTTGGGGTAAAGCTTAAGGGACTTTGGTTAAATACTGAAGAGCCCCCCACGAAGGAGAGTGCAACAACATCGCTTAAGTCTCTTAAGATGTTAAAGGAATGGAGTGGGTTTGGCCTTGTAAAAACAACTGCTATAGATGTTAAACCAGGGCAGGAACTGACCGTTACCTGTGACTTCGCCGAACCTGCCACAGAGGAAACGTCTATCTCTTTCCTTAATTCTGCACAAAATGGCTATTATGACGGCGGCATCACTGTAAAGCCCGGGGACACAAAAGTGACCTTCTCTTCTATTGTGCCAGATGATGAAACACAAACTAACTTAGTAATTCGTAACCCTGGTTTTGATGCGCAAACACCACTTTCTCTTGGAGTAAAGCTTAAAGGACTTTGGTTAAACACTAAAGAACCTTCCCCAGAACAGAGTGCAACAACATCACTTAAGCCTCTCGAGACTCCTGAAATTAAGGAAACCTCTCACGTTAAATACTCTGCTACTACGCATATTTATGGAAAAGAAGACCTTGATCGCGCTCTTTTACAAGATTGGGCCAACTTAGGTCTTGTAAAAACAGACTCCATCAATGTTAAACCAGGGGAAAAGCTTAAGGTAACGTGTACCTTTGATGAGGTCACGCAACCAACAACGCTAGCTTTCCTTAATTCTGCACAAAATGGATATTATGACGGCGGCGTCACCGTAAAGCCTGGAGAGACACAAGTGACCTTCTCTTCTGTTGTGCCAGCTGATGAAACACACTCCTGGTTAACCATCTTTAACCCGGCATTTAATGGAACAACTCCACTCCCCTTTGGTGTAAAGCTTAAGGAAGTTGTCCTGGATGTTGAAAAAAATGATTCTCTTCCTCTTTTACAAGACTGGAAAGATTTGGGCCTTGTAAAAACACAGCCCGTCATTGTTAAACCGGGCCAGAAACTGACCGTTACCTGTGAATTCGCCGAGCCTGCCGCAGAGGACACTACTATCTCTTTCCTTAATTCTGCCCAAAATGGGTATTATGACGGCGGCGTCACTGTAAATACCGGGGACACAAAAGTGACTTTCTCTTCTGTTGTGCCAAATGATGAAACACACTCTTGGTTAACAATCTTTAATCCGGCATTTAATGGAAAAACACCACTCCCCCTTGGGGTAAAGCTTAAGGAAGTTGTATTAAACGTTGAAGATGCTCTCGTCCCACTAGGAACAGGATCACCCCCTCCTTCTCCAGGAGCAGCTAAACAACTGCCAGAAATAGTAGCACCTGATAGTATTGAGAACGAGGTTGCGGATAGCATTCAAAACCACCCTCTTCTCTCTCCTGGAGACGAAGAGGATCAGTTAAACATTCTTAAAAAAGAGCTAAAAGTTCTTTCCGATAGTCGCTATATCTTCGATACTCCTGGGAAACCAACTTTGGTGTCCAAGAACGACTTAGATAAGATTGACAAAAGAGTTCTCGCCCTCAAAAAAGAAATTATCATTACTGAACAACGAGTATTAGCGGCACAAGAAGCTCAAAGACACCACAAAGAAACTCAAATCCTTACCGTTCTTGAAGGACAGGAGGAAGGACTGCGTCTTCTAAAAGAAGAAAGAAATAAAATTAATACTTCTCTTCAAAATGAAGAGAAAAAATTATTAGGCGTACAACAAACAATAACAGAAGTACAAGAAAAACAAAAACAAGTTAAGGGATTATTTGAGAAGACTAAATTTAAACCCCAACTTGATGACTTGGGGAGTGATATCAACGCGATTCAAAGGACAATTGTTCATCTCAGACAGGAAGACCTTAAAATCTCAGAACAAATTCACCAGGAAGAAAAATCTATTGAAAAAAATAAGGCAAAAATTTTAACAATAGAAAATGAGAGACGCATAGCAAAGGAAAAACAAGAAGCTCAAAGACTCAAACAACAAGCTCTTAAGGACAGACTTTCCTCTTCTGCTCCCAAAAAACCTGAAGGAAAGACTTTACTAGATCAGATAAAAGAGAAAAAACAAGCGCTGACACAAGCTAACTTAACAAAAAATCAGATGGGTATATTTACTGGCTCTGATAGCATGATTAATCAAGCAAAAGAAAGAGCACCAGAAGATGAAAACACGGCTGAAGAACACGATCCGGATTGGGATTGAGGAATGAAGAGCGTTAAAAAAAGCCCCTTTCTGGGGCCTTTTTGGTAAACTGGAACAAAAGTAATTAGCTCAACGACTGTCTACCCTCTTCTCCAGAAGCGATCCGTCGTCACACTCTTTTCAGAACAACGCCTATATATCAACCAGTTTTACAGCAGGTTCTATTTGTTGAGATCAAAAGAGATGTTTATCCAAGTTGGATAAACATCTCCTCAATTTTACTGGATTTGCCAAGATCCATCCGGCTGACGGCATGCGGTGCCATAGCCTTCTTGTTTCTTTCCGCCCACACTAATGGTTTGTGTGTATTCGCGGCAATATTGGCCTCCTGGGGATTGGAATGTGCGTGTGGGGATAAGGACACCACTATTCCCTGTGTCGGGGTTAACCCAACGGGCAGATTGGCCAGTGCGCGTGCTTTCAAAGGCAGCTTGAGCTGTTCTTTCTGCCATCATCCTATCTTTTTGATCGAGCTGGCCTCCGACATATCCTCCGAGGAGAGCTCCACCAACGGCGCCAACGGCTGTTGCAACCACATTACCTGTGCCTTTACCAATGGTTGAGCCGGCCCATGCGCCTAAAGCGCCCCCTCCGAGAGTTCCTATGGCTTGTTTGGGATTTTCGCATCCTGTTGCTAAAATGGCTACAAGAAGGGAAGAGGCAATAACTTTTGTTTTCATATTCATTTCCTTTATTAAACTAACCCCACATAAGAAACCCTTATGGTTAACGTATTTTAAACCTAATATGTGGCTTGATCAATGGGGAGAATCATGTACCCTGTCTTTCAAAAGAGGATAATCTTATGTCACAGATTAGCGTCCCAGATGCACGGATCATTCGACTTGCAACCTACGCCTCCGTTGCTGTTGCAGCTACTTTGATTGGGCTTAAGTTTTTTGCGTGGTGGTATACCCGTTCTGTGAGCCTTCAAGCCTCCCTTATTGACTCGCTGTTAGATGCTTTTGCGTCCCTTATTAATATGATTGCTGTGTATCATGCCCTAAAACCAGCAGATGCAGAACATCGCTTTGGTCATGGAAAGATAGAATCTTTAGCAGCTTTAGCTCAAGCCCTTTGTATTGGAGGATCCTCTCTCTGGCTTCTTCATGAAGCGAGAGAGCGTCTTGTAGCCTATGAGCCTGTTGAATCCACGAGCTTGGGTCTTATAGTCATTGGGATTGCCATGGTACTGACACTTCTTTTAACGACATATCAAAAGTATGTGATCACGAAAACAGGATCCACTGCCATCGCGGCGGATAGGATTCATTATCAATCTGACCTTCTTATTAATTCAGCCGTTATTGTGTCCTTGCTGTGTGCTGAGTTCTTCCAATGGGAAATGATTGATCCTATTTTTGGGGTGCTGATAGGTCTTTATATCTTATGGCTGGCTTGGCAGATTACGCTTCAGGCCTTTAATGTCTTGATGGACCGGGAATTGGATGATGAGGAGCGTAAGAAAATCCTTTCCATTATTAAATCCCATCCAGAAGTGATTGATGTGCGGGATTTGCGGACGCGAACGTCTGGGCTCCAACAATTCTTTCAATTGCACCTTGTGATGAATCCAGACCTTTCTCTGCGTCAGGCAGACCGTGTGGCAGAAGACGTGGAAAAAGAAGTCATGAAGGCCTACCCCAAAAGCCAGGTCATGATCCGTTTGGTGCCAGTGGTGAAGTGAGAAAGGCGGCTTTTTCAAGCTTCCAAAAAGCATAACACCCCAGCTTGGGTTGGGGTGTTATGAGGGATTTATCCGTTTCTAGACAAGCATTGCTCCTCGTCAATTATAGAGGTGTCGCATGGAGTAGTGCAGGCACTGCATTAAAGGGAATCCCTGCCTGGCCAGGTATAGTCACGACCCCACCGGGAGTGGTTAGAGATTGAACAGCTGGTGGTGGTACTCCAGCCTGAGCTACGACTGCTTCAGTGCTGAGCACAGTGGCTAAAACAGCCATTGTTAATACAAAATACTTCATAATACGTCTCCTTTGTTTAACTAATTAATGTCGTTAAATTATCTATTATTATTTATCAGTATATCATAAATATTCATAAATGTGTTAATTTTTTTGTTTTTTATTGTATTCTCATTAGTCTTGAAGTTGCCTTTTTTGTTCGGATGTCATCCTTGCGTTAGAAGCCCTTGTTTTGCGGAGCAAAACTTAGAACTTCTTGCGCGAGGATCTTCTAGCAATCCACAATGGTGCTGAGATCTTCCCAATGGGGATTAACGCTTTCAATGAGTTGAACTTTCTTTTCTCTTTTCCAGTGTTTTAGGCTTTTGTCTCTTTGGATAGCCTCTAAAACATAGGGGTATATTTCATAATATAATAATTGGTTGATTTTATACTTCTTTGCAAACCCCTTATGTAGCCCACTCTTATGTTCAGAGATACGTCTTAGAAGGTCATTTGTTACACCAATATAAAGGGTTTTGGAAATATTTGTCATAATATAGACGTAAAATTCCATCCGATGTGCCTCCTGACACAAGATCCTCACTTAAGAAGTGCTAAAATTTTCTTCGAAAATCAAGCGCTTCTAAAGCAAGGATGACAACCTTTTTTAATTTTGTTCACGGAGCCTATACTCATGGATATTTTTTTATCCTTTCGTGTCATCTCCGACGAATAAATAGTTCTTTCGCTTCAACAGAAGCAAAGGCTTTAATAAATTTTTAAGCAATAAGCCGGTATTGTAGTGCGTTAACGCTTACTCTCTTTAGTAAAAAACAGAAAAAAGAAAGCTGTATAATGCATCTCAAAAGACGTTTTTCAAATTTTGCACGTTATGTAGCTCAACTTTCGGGACAACCTGGTTTTTTTGTTTTGGCTTGTGGAATTGTCTTTGTGTGGATTGCGACAGGTCCTTTCTTTTCTTTTTCTGATACGTGGCAATTGATTATTAATACAGGAACAACAATTATCACTTTTTTGATGGTTTTTTTAATTCAAAACACCCAAAATCGTGATGGAAAAGCTATCCAAATAAAGCTTGATGAGCTGATTCGCGCCCAAAAGGGAGCTCACAATTCTTTCTTAGACCTTGAAAATTTCACGGAAGACCAGTTAAATAAAATTAAAGAAAAATATGAAGAGCTTGCGAAAGTGTCTCGAATTAAGCTTGAAAACGGCAAAAAAGATACAAAGGCTGTTGAAGTGAACAAAAAAAAGAAGATTTAATCACAGAGAAAATTCTAAGCTTCTCTCTCCTTGCTCCCCGGGTCCTTTTTCCTTATCTTAGCCTCCTCCCTACACTAAAATGACATCTTAACAAGAAGGGAGAGAAAGGAAAAATTACAATGAATGTACAAAAGTACTTTTCTGATTTTGCACGCTATATAGCCCATCTCTCAGGCCAAGCCAGTGGGTTTGTCCTTGCGTGTGGGGTTGTGCTTACATGGGTTATTACAGGCCCCCTCTTTTCTTTTTCCGACACCTGGCAGCTTGCTATCAATACAGGAACCACGATTGTGACATTTCTGATGGTCTTCCTGATTCAAAACACCCAAAATCGGGATGGGGAAGCTATCCAAATAAAACTTGACGAACTTATTCGTGTGCAAAAGGGAGCTCACAATGCTCTTCTCGACCTTGAAGAATTGACAGAAGATCAGCTGAATCATATCAAAGACAAATATGAAACATTGGCGCGTATTGCCCGCGTTGACCTTGTCCAAGGAATAAAAGACACAAAACTGGTTGAAGTTTGAGAAAAATTGAATTTTTTAATTGCCCATTTCCCCCGATGCTTTTAAAAGAAAGGAAAGATGGACATTAAATTTTTCTTTTAAAAGCAAGGCACACCATGAAACCCCTTTATAAGCGTATTTTGTTAAAGCTCTCAGGGGAAGCTCTGATGGGAACGCAATCCTATGGTCTAGATTCTTCAACAATGGATCGTATTTGTAAGGAAATTAAAGAAGCTCATACTCTGGGGATTGAACAAGCCCTTGTGGTGGGCGGAGGAAACATCTTCCGGGGACTTCAAGGAGAAGCTCAAGGGATTGAGCGCACAACCTCTGATCATATGGGAATGCTAGCAACCGTAATGAATGCGTTAGCCTTGCAAAGCAGACTAGAACACATGGGACTTGAAACCCGCGTGATGTCGGCCATTCCTATGCACTCCATTTGCGAGCCCTATATCCGGAGACGCGCCGTTCACCACATGGAGAAAGGGCGCATCGTCATTTGTGCGGCAGGCTCAGGAAGTCCTTATTTTACAACGGATTCTGCAGCAGCTTTAAGAGCGTCCGAGCTTAATTGCCAGGTTCTTATGAAGGGAACGAAGGTAGATGGAATCTATAGCGCCGATCCCCTTAAAGACAAAGATGCTGTGTTTTATCCCGAGCTTTCTTACCAACAAGTCCTGACAGAAAACTTACGTGTGATGGACACGGCCGCCATTGCCCTTGCGCGGGAAAGTCAAATCCCCATTATGGTGTTTTCCATCCTCAATCCTCATGGTATTCGAGACGCCCTTCAAGGAAAAGGTCGATTTACGATTATTCAGTAGAGGAAGACTTAGTCTTTCCTATCTCATTCTATTGGCAACTTCACTCTTTTCAAAAGGATTAGGACAATGAAAAATAAATATATTCTCAACATCGCCTTAGATAGTGTAGTCACGAGATATTGATCCACAAAGCAATGCAGCGTATGTGAACTGCAGCAAGGAAAGAGGCTGAGTTTTTCGCATAGCGTGTTGCAATTCCTCTCCAACGTTTCAAGTGGAGAAAAGCATTCTCTACCAAATGCCTCAGCTTATAAAGATCAGCATCATATTTACGGGGGTTTTTACGATTTTTCCTTGGTGGGATAACAACTTGCATGCCCTGTTGAAGGGCTTGAGTTACGATAGCATCACTATCATAGCCCCGATCAGCAAGCAATTGTTCGGCCGTAATCCCTTCTATGAGACGATTTGCCTGAGTACAATCTGCTGTTGTACCTTGTGTAATAATAACCCGGACCGGCATACCATGCGCATCCACGGCCAGATGCAGTTTTGTGTTGAGCCCCCTTTTGTGCGGCTCATCTCTTGATTGCCGCCTTTTGCTCCTGCTGCATGTGGATGCACCTTACAGTGCGAGGCATCAATCATTAACCATTCATAATCAGGAGCATCAATGAGAATCTCCAACAGCTTTTCCCAAATCCCCTTGTCTCGCCAACGAATAAAACGACGGTGTGTATTGCTCCAATCTCCATAGTCAGGCGGCAGATCTCTCCAGGGCGCTCCTGTTCTCATAATCCAAAACACCGCGTTGATAAAGAGCCGATTATCTTCAGCTATACCTCCCCAACTTCCCTCCCGTCCGGGCAGATGAGGCTCAAGAAAAGCCCATGCTTTGTCTGTAATATCGTGTCGTCTATGGGAATTCATCCTTCTCTCCTCTTTTTAGGAGAGTATAACATCTTAATTTTTTTAAATTTTGTTTTTATCTCGTCCGCATCGGCTCAACCGTCACCTCCACTTACTATATGTACTCTTGTGTGTCCACCTGGGCAAAATTGTTATCAGCTTAATGGTGTTGATCAATGTTGTGCTCCAAGTGGAATTTGTAATGATGGAAGTGGCAATCAAATATGCTGCACAGCACAACAACTGCATCAATGCGTAAATGGATTCTGTGCTGCTCTTCCTCATAAGTAAAAAAAATCCCTCTTTTTTTCTCAAAAAGCCCCCCTGGGGGCTTTTTGAGCTGTTAATTTTCCTTTCCTCCTGTTGAAAGAAGTGAGTATAGTAAACTTGTCGTAACCCATCAATCAACGCGAGGGAGGAACTGTGAGTCAGGAAATTGTCACTGAATTAAAAAAGCGGATGAATGCTGCTTTTGATGTGGTCCATAAGGATTTTTCGGGTCTTAGAACAGGGCGTGCGTCTCCTACTCTTTTAGAATCCGTTGTGGTGGAGGCCTATGGCAACCGTATGCCCATTAATCAAGTGGGAAATATCAACGTGCCAGAATCTCGCCTTTTAACCGTCTCCGTGTGGGACGCAGGGCTCGCCCCTGCTGTGGAAAAAGCCATTCGGGAGTCAGGCCTTGGCCTTAACCCCAGTGCCGCCGGTTCTGTGATTCGTGTGCCTCTTCCAGATTTGAGTGAAGAGCGTCGCAAGGAGCTTGTCAAAGTTGCAGGCAAATATGCAGAACAGGGACGCATCGCCATCCGCAATATCCGGCGCGATGGAATGGACAGCGTGAAAGCCCTGGAAAAGGATGGCCATGTGTCGGAAGATGATTCTCACCGCTTAGGAGATGACATTCAAAAAGCCACCGATGAGTTTATTAAAAAAGTAGACGAAGCGTTGGCGCACAAAGAGAAAGAAATTATGCAGGTGTAGGTCTTTGGATCCTCTTAGCCAACGAACTACGCGCAACAGAAAGGCACACACAAATGGGTAAAAACCTTTTTCAAACATCAAAGGTACGCTTCGTTTTTTTTGGAATCGGGCTGATAGTTGCCCCCCTTGTTCCAGGTTATGACGGATGCGCACAATCCCAGACCCAGGTCTGCTACACTTATTCTGCCTCAATGGGGCATTGTTCTATCAACGAGCTTATCCCTTCGACCGAGCTTGATTCTTTAACAACATGCCTTCTAGAAGCAGGTTATATTACAGTCGACGCCTGTGAAACACGCGCCAAAAAACACGCAACCCAGATCGGTGCTGCCCTTCCAACTACCCCCTGCCCAGAGTGGGTCCAAGACACGTATCCCATCAGTTCCTGCCTTAGCCCAAGTTCCTGATTCTCTTCGGGGCAATCATACACTCCTTTTTCTAAGATTGAGCCAAGGAGCGGCTCTTTCTTCTGTCCTATTGTCTTCTTAAAAGTGTGACAAATCTTGCCCACTTAACTTTTATTTAATCAAAAGAGGTTACAATAACAGAGGACAAGAGGAGCAGCCCTTATGAAACACACTTATCAGTTTTTATCCCTTTCGATTGTTATCAGTTTCATAATGATGAGCGCCCCTCTCACAGCACAAAACACAGCTGACGCGTGCACCACATGCAAAAATTTCTGTTCTAAATTTGCAAAGCCTCTTTCTTTTAATGCCCTGTCAACGGCCATGACTGAATTAGACGAATATTGCGACGATGTGCAAAACCCAACATCTTATGATACAAGCCTATGCCAAAAGCACTCGAGCCTTAAGCTCTCTTTTATAAATAAATTTAGTATCAAAAGCTCTTTTATGGAGAGCTTATGTGGGGTCCCTTGTAAGGAGGAGTGCGCCCCCTCTGATGGTGTGCCTTACTTTCAAGGAGAAGCAAAAAAGCAAGAGTGTGATTCTTAACAAAATAACAAATGAAAGGACATTACACCAGTCTCTTCCAACTATGAACTTGCAAGTTTCTGCTCTTCTCTACCGCCTGCTCCCCTTGATAAAAAAAGCTCTCCCCCTCAGCAGAAAAATGCGGTACAAAAGAAAGAATAAACAAGAGGCACGTCATGACTAGCACTCCCCTTCTTAAAGTTCCCCAACATGTGGCCATTATTATGGATGGCAACGGGAGGTGGGCGCGTCAACAGTCCCTTTCTCGTCTTGAAGGACACAAACGGGGAAGTGATGTGGCGCGGGATATTGTAACAACGGCAGCGCGGATTGGGGTATCGTATTTGACGCTCTATGCCTTTTCCTCTGAAAATTGGCGCAGGGATCCCCATGAAGTGTCAGGGCTGATGGCTCTTTTAAAACATTATCTTGAAGATGAAGTGGAAGAACTGCATAAAAATGATGCACGCCTTAAGGTTATAGGAGAAAGAGATCTCCTCCCCAATACAATTTTAGATCTTGTTGAGCAGGTGGAAGAACTCACAAAATCAAATAAAACCATCACCCTGCAAATGGCCATTAGCTATGGAAGTCGCGCGGAGATCATTCACGCTGCCCGAGCAATTGCAGAAAAGGTCCGGGATAGACGCCTCGATCCAGATGCCATTACAGAACAAATTTTTGAGCAACATCTGTATACGGCGGGGGCTCCTGATCCTGATCTTCTGATCCGTACCAGTGGAGAACAACGCATTAGTAATTATTTATTGTGGCAGCTAGCTTACACGGAACTTGTGTTTGTAGACAAATTCTGGCCCGAGTTTACACCAGAAGATTTTATGAACGCCCTTTTAACCTATCAAAATCGAGAGAGACGATTTGGCACAGCGGCTTAAATTTCGAAAATCATCAACTCTTCTGCCCCGCATCCTGTCGGCCCTTTTTCTTATTCCCCTCTGTCTTTATAGCATTTACGTTGGCCCCCCTTACGCGCTTATCTTGGGAGGCGTCGTAGCAATAGGCTTGTTTATTGAATGGGCGAGGTTGCTGGTAAAGTGCACCCTTTCTCCTTTCTCTAAAGCGACCTACGCTCTCATTGGCACATTTTACCTAAGCGTGGCTGCTTTGTGGTTTCTCCACAATATGGGGCTTCCTGAGGGATGGCGCCTGATCTATTGGCTCCTCTTTTGGGTATGGAGTACGGATATTGCAGCTTATGCAGGGGGGCGGCTTTTTAGAGGACCAAAACTAGCTCCCTCTATTAGCCCCAACAAAACATGGTCTGGATTTATTACAGGAATGATAGCAGGCATTGCTGTGGGGTATGAAACATCTTTTTGGGTTTTCCCAGGCGTGTTTACCTTTTGGGGTATTACTCTGCTAGTTTTGATCGCTCAAGGAGGAGACTTGATAGAATCCCAAGCCAAGCGGTGGAGTCATGTGAAAGATTCCAGCACCTTAATCCCCGGCCACGGGGGGCTCTTGGATCGCCTAGATAGCCTTATTGCTGCCTCCTTTGCTCTTGCCCTGTGGGAAGTCATGTGGTGAGAGGGTGGATCTCATACCTGAAGCGGCTAGAAGCCCTCCCTATAGCATAAATCTTGATTTATTTTATAATGTGCCTACATACTATGTATCATCTATGAATTAATAGGTTTGGTATGATAAAGTTTTTAGTGAAAAATACATTTTTAATTGCCCTCGTTGCTTCCTCATGTGTTGGTTTATCATCTTTTCTTTGTGCGATGGACGCTGCTGATGATGCTAATCTAGAAAAAAGGCATTCTACCCCACCTAGATTTGAGGACCTTGTTAGAAACACATATGGTGTTCATTTAACCCACGTTTGTCCTCAAAATGGCCTTATGATTCCTGGGTCTTTATTTTCTTTAAAGAAAACTCCACAAAAACACGAAGAACATTCCGGAGAAAAAACAAGGAAGAAAGAAGATGCATCTTCTAGCTCCTCAGAACTTCTTAGTCTTGAGGAACGCCTCCAATTGGCCAAAGTCACACCCAAATATCGCTTTACTCTTCATTGGTCTCTCTCTGGTGTAGCTGAAGATCATGATTTTTCTACAGAAACAGGGGAAGTCTTTAAGTTGGATCGAGCGTCTTATCCCTTTGCAATTCTTGAGCCATTAAAATACCTTTTGCCAGAGTCCTATGGGGGACATGACCAAGATTGGATCACTGTTGGACCTCATAAATTAAGTTCTGATTCCGTCTTATTGGTAGAGGTTTCTCATGTAAAGGATGCTGCCAGCTTTCCAGGTAAGATTGTTCTTTTTAACTCTGCAGCTCAGAGTTTGGAGACAAGCGTGATTGAAACTTTGCAAAAGCTTAACAGTTTTGTTCTCAAAAGAGATATACCTATAAGCGACTATGATGTCGACATTACACTGGAAAATGTTGAGAAAATGGTTGACCTGGATTCTCCAACTCTCGCAAGCTTTTTTAAGCCAACAGAAAACAAAGCACAAAGAATCCATAAGCTTAAGAGACGAGTTAAAGAAGAAAGAGGTCAAAAATGGAGAATTACGCGTTATAATGAAGATAATATTCCTCTAACTGTAAATGGGGATATGTGCTTTAACTCACCTAAGGAGTTTTACACTTCTTTGGTAGAGAGTGGTTATTTTTGGGGAAAACATCAGTTTACTTACTTTGCAAAATTTGAAGGTTTCTTAAAAGCTTTCTTTCAACGTACTATCATCTTTCAAGCTAAGCAACTTTTCCCAGAAATCATGGAAGGTGCACTCATGACGGGCTTTAAGAGCTCAAATGATCCGATTGCTTATATTAATGGTTCTATCAAAGACTTCAGGCTCTTTATAAAGGGGACAAAACTATCTGAAACCACTCAAGATGCTTTTAACCTTTGGCTAACGGAACTTGGAATTTGGATCAAACATGTTTGTGAGAAAGATAGCTGGGAGTCTCCTAAATTTTTGGAGAATGTGCTCGATCCTTCCGAATACTTAAAAAGAGTCGTTGCTACGGTAGATAAGTATAGCACTCAGCCAATGATGAGTTTGTACCTTAAATAAGTGTGTCATTCTGAATTTGTTTCAGGATCTTTTTTAATATGCACGACTTTTGCAGATGGTCTATTATATATTGGTGTTACGAATGATTTATTGCGCCGTGTTGACGAAGCTTAGGACACGGAGATGACACTGAGAGGCACCATGAGAATGACAACGGGGAGAATCAGTGCCTCACCTTAACGCCCCTTGGCTTGCCTTGCCGGCTCTTCAACAGCTTTTTGATCTTTTTGAGAAAGAAGGCGCTACTTTGCGTCTTGTGGGAGGATCTGTGCGCGATGGCCTCTTAGGTCTTCCCGTCAATGATATAGATTTGGCTGTTGATCGAGATCCTCTTTGGGTGATGAATCTTTTAAAAAGCCGTCAGATTAAAGCCATTCCAACGGGAATCGACCATGGAACTATAACGGCTGTCCTTGACAAAAGACCTTATCAAATCACAACCTTAAGAGTGGATGTGAAAACCTTTGGTCGCAAAGCACACGTGGCCTTTACGGAAGATTGGATTCAAGATGCCTATCGGCGGGATTTCAGCATAAATGCCATTTATGCTGACAAAAACGGTCATCTTTTTGATCCTGTGGGCGGAGTGAATGATCTTAACACCCGTGTGGTTCGTTTTATCGGAGAGGCCGCTCAGCGCATCAAAGAAGACTATCTTCGTATTTTACGATTTTTTCGGTTTTCTGCCCGCTTTGGTCATGAACCTTATGATAAGGAAGGTCTTCAAGCGTGCGCTCAGTATGCGTCTCACTTGCCGCATCTGGCACGTGAACGGGTCACAGAAGAGTTTTTAAAACTCTTGGAGCTCTCCTCCCCTCTCTATGCCTTGCAGGCCATGCAAGAGACAGGCGTTTTGGCGTACATTCTTCATCCCCAATCATGGGGAGCTATCAATGCCCTTATCTCTCTTGAAAAAGAATTAGACTTTCTTCCCTCTCCGTGCGTGCGCCTTGCAGCTTTTCATCCTGCCTTAGAGGAAATTAAGCGACATTTACGCCTGTCCCGCAAGCAACAATCCATCCTTGCGTTTTTATTGAGGAATCATAAGCCTGTAACGCAAACATCCTTTAAACATCAGGCGTATCTTTGGGGGAAAGAGAAAACCTTTGACTTAGCTCTTTTTCAGACT
>JACPNY010000056.1 GCA_016185255.1 Pseudomonadota bacterium | reverse complement strand
ATGGGCTTGCAAATTCACAACCATACGTCCTGTGTGAACAATAGAGTCCGCATGCCCCTTAGACCGACGAATAATCGCTTGTACACGGGCTGCAAGTTCATTCTTATTAAAAGGTTTGGTGAGATAGTCATCCGCTCCAAACCCTAAGCCTTTCACCTTATCGGCAATTTCATTAAGCCCAGACAGAATAAGAACGGGAGTTGCGATCTGCGAGGCTCGGAAGCGTCTTAAAACTTCATAGCCATCCATATCGGGTAGCATAAGATCGAGGATAATAAGGTCATAATCGTAAAGCTTGCCAATCTCAAGGCCGTCTTCCCCAAGATCAGTTGTATCCACAACGAAGCCTTCTGCTCTCAAAGCTAATTCAACGACTTTGGCGGTCGAAGAATCGTCTTCAACTAATAAAATGCGCATTTTTCCTCCTCCCTACAAGAGGGATGCTCTGTTAATATGAGTAGCTTGTTTTTGACAAAACTTAAGCTTTGTTTATCCTTTTTAGCAAGAAAAGAGTTAACATTTGGTTAATTTTTTTCTTTTTATCCAATTTTATACAAAAGAAAACACAAATCATTTGCTGGAAAGCCTATGATCTTATATGGTTTTCCTATTAAAACTGTTACCATTTTGACCTTGTTTCGAGCTCTTAGTCTTATTGCTGAAACAGCGTCAGTGTGACATAAAGAACTAATAAAGGAGAAATTTGCAAAATTCGCCCCACCTTGTCATCCCCCTCAACTGTCATCCCGAACTTGTTTCGGGATCTCTTTGACAACGAGATGCTGAAACGAGTTCAGCATGACAATGATCGCTCGGGGATGACAAGCCGAGAAATAGTTTTGCAATTCCCTCGAAGGAGAACAAAAAAACGTGTTTTCAGCTTTTGAAAGATATGTAGCCTTTCGGTACCTAAGAGCCAGGCGCCAAGAAGGCTTTATTTCTGTCACGGCATGGTTTTCCTTCCTCGGCATTGCCTTAGGCGTTGCAGCTCTTATTATCGTCATGTCCGTCATGAATGGCTTTCGTCATGAATTGCTCCATAAAATCATTGGCATGAATGGCCATTTGGCTGTCTACAGCAATACGGGCTCCCTTCTTGATTTTGATACACTTACAAATGACGTCAAAAAACTACCTGGCATCACAGGCGCCAACCCTATTGTAGAAGGTCAAGCCATGGCAACCGCTCATGAAAGCGCAACAGGCGTTATTGTGCATGGAATGCTGCCTTCTGATCTTGCGGCTCGAAAAAGTATTACAGATAATTTTATTATGGGCCACATGAACCTCTTTGATCGGCCAAATGCAGCTATTAT
>JACPNY010000030.1 GCA_016185255.1 Pseudomonadota bacterium | reverse complement strand
TATCTCAAGGATAAAGAAAAATACGCGGAACTGTTTGAAGTCACAACAGCCATGCGTTTTAAAAAGGGCATAGGATTCCCAGGGGTTGTGGTTGATACAGGAAAGCCCCTTTATATCGAAGACATAGAAAAAGACAAACGTTATTTACGGACGAAAGTATGTAAAAAACTGGGGATAAGGGGCGCTTTTGGAATTCCCATAAAATGCTATGGCAGAGTGATCGCTTTGGTTGAGTTCTTCATTCCTGAATATTACAAAAAAAATCAAAGGGCGGTTGATTTAGTTCTTAATTTTGTGAGCCAGCTAGAAACTCTTCTGGAGCGAACGGAGGCGCAAGAAGAAGCACGCATAAGTAATCTCAAATTGGAAGAGGCTCTTCATGAAGTTCAGGAAATGGCTCACCAGGATTCTCTGACCAAGCTGCCCAATCGCCGACAATTTGAACAAACTTTTAAAAGAGATATTGCAACTGCAAGACGATATCATAAAAAGTTGGTTTTACTGTATATCGATGTGGATAATTTCAAAGCCGTTAACGATCATCTAGGCCATGATATTGGAGATCTTCTTTTAATCGAAATTTCAAAACGTCTTCAAGCGAACGTCCGTACAGAAGACTTTGTGGGACGTTTGGGAGGAGATGAATTTGCTGTAATTTTATCCGAGGCTAATGAAAAAAATGCCGAGATTGTGGCCAATAAAATTATTAGTCATGTTGGGAAATCTTACAAAATAGCGACCCACGACATTGCTATTTCAGTAAGCATCGGTATTGCCAGTTTTCCAAATGCAGGAGTAGATCTTGTGACACTGTGCAAGAATGCAGATATTGCTATGTATAACGCAAAAGAGTCGGGGAAAAATAATTACAAACATTACGATAGTGATGTTAAAAATCAATATAAAATGAAACTTGATATTGAAAACAATATTGAGTTTTCTCTCCTTAAAAATGAATTTTTCCTGGTTTACCAACCTATTTATGCCTTAGGTACGAAAGAGCTATTTGGAATGGAAGTGCTCCTGCGGTGGCAATATCCTGGACATGGCCTTATCCCCCCTGAAGAATTTATTCCTATTGCCGAAGAAAAGGGGTCGATTGTCCAAATTGGCAAATGGGTCTTAAAGACAGCCTGTCAGCAATATATGGAGTGGTATCATGACTTTAATTTAAGGTGTAAACTTCTCGTCAACATTTCACCACGCCAGTTAAAAGATAAGGACTTTTTTGAACATGTTCTTGAAATTCTGAAGCAAACAGGAATCCCATACTCCTTATTGGAGTTTGAGATTACGGAAACAGCCTTGATGAGTAATCCAGAAGAAAGTGAGGAAATATTAAAAAAGCTGCAGAGTCTTGGCATTAAAATAGCTATTGATGACTTTGGAACAGGCTATTCTTCTTTACAGCGCATTAAGACTCTTCCCATTGGTTCGTTGAAAATTGATAAATCTTTTATAAAAGACATTGGGACAAAAAACAACAACGACTCAATTGTTAAATCAATTATTGCATTAGCTCGAGAGCTCCATCTAGACACCATCGCTGAAGGTGTGGAAGAACAATCTCAATTTGAATTTCTTCTTAAAAATAAGTGTTCTGAAGCTCAAGGGTATTACTTTGAGCATCCTCTTACAAAAGAGGAAATGACGCGTGTTTTCAAAAAAACAACAGTCTAAATGATGGCGCTGACCCTTTTTGTCTCATTTGTGTCTGAACTTCTACAGAAAGGCATAAACTTTTTCAAAAGCGATTCAGGCAACAGATCAAGACGAGGCTCTTCCGTCCACAAAAGCCCGCACGAAATTGTTCTCTCTGGATAAATATGAGAGAGGGCAACGTGGTAAATGGCCATTTGTTTGAGGTAGGTTGTAGAAATGTCCTCCAACCTTTCAGGAACAACCCCGTGAGTTTTAAAATCCACAATCAGGATCTGATCCTCATTCACGACAAGGCGGTCAATTTGTCCTGACAGAAGAGACTCTCCAAGATAGCCCATGATAGGAACTTCTCCTTGAGAGTGAGGACCAAACAAATCTGGATAAGCTTTCAGCGTTTCTTGCACAGAATGGATCATACCAAGCGCCATATCTGTTGAAATTCCTTCTTTCTCTAAGTATCTAAGAGCGGTTTTTTCTCGCCTTACTTCCTGTATACCAGGAAGTATTTCCAATAACTTATGAATAAGAATTCCTCTTTGCGTTCCAATTTCTCCCCAAACTGAAGGAGTAACCCTATCATCATCTTCTTCTTGTGAGGGGTGCAAAAGTTTTGGCGACATTTCCAAAAGAGGCTGTGTTTGAAGCCATTGAGGCAAGAGAAAATGTGGTTTTTCCTCATCTTGTACAGAAAGAGCAGAGCCAGCTTTAACACTCGACAACCGCCACCCTCCGTCACATTTTTCTCCAATTTTTTGAATCCCTTCTGTCACAAGAGAATACCAACTTTCTTGTGCGCTTCCTTCCCACCCACACACATAAAGCGCATCCTCCGCACGCGTAAGCGCTACATATAAAAGGCGTCGATATTCTTCAAATTGAGCATCGCGTAGCTCTTGTTTCAAGGCCTTTGTGAGAGGAATATCTTTGTCAGAGGGTGGCAACCAGATGAGAGAGTCCTTATAAAACCCAAAGGGAGGAAGATCAAAAGGCGGCTGAGTTGTGTCCGGCAAAAAGACAATGGGGGCTTGAAGTCCTTTTGAGCCATGGACGGTCATCACACGCACCTGGTTGCTTTGCTCAAGATCTCGTTTGAGCTCAATCACTTCTTGAGAAATCCAATAAATAAATCCCTGGAGAGAGGGTGTTTTTTCCTCTTGGAAGAGGAGGCAGAGGTTTAAAAACTCATCTAAGGAATCCAAAATTTCCATGCCTAACCGCGCTTGCCATTTTTTTCGCCCTCCAAGAGGACCTAAAATATGACTATAAAGCTCAAAGGGGGTCAGAAAATCTGTTCGTGAGAGAAGAGTCTTTAAGAGCGATGTGATCCCTCCAAATTGTTCATTTTTTAAAAGGCACTGCCATAAAGACCTATTTCCCCGATCATAGGCCAGAGTAAAGAGATCTTCCTCAGAAAGATCAAAGAGAGGCCCCTTCAAAACCGTTGCAAGGGTAAGATCATCCTCAGGTAGCAATAAAAACTCCCCAATCTTTAAGAGATCCTGAATGCCTATTCCCTCAAGGAGCCAAAGTCGATCTATCCCTGCCACAGGAACATTATGCTCTTTGAGGGTCCTAATAAGTGTGTCCACAAACGCTGTTCTACGTCGCACAAGAATAAGAATATCCCCTGGAGAAATCGATCGAGGTAATGGCCCTTTCCCCAAAAGCCAACCCTGAATGGTTTGTGCCATAAGCTGCGCTAAGCGCTTTTGAGGAGACTCTTTTGGAGACTGCACAAGAGGGGGTTGCCAGGATTCCAAGGGAGGTTCTTCTTCTTTCGTGAGAAGAGGCCAGACTTCTACATGACCAGGCATTTCTTTGCGAAAAGGCAAGTGATTAGGGAAAGAAGGAAAGACCTCATCCACCACCGCAAGAATTTCCGGGGTTGAGCGGAAAGAAACATTAAGATCTATATCTTGCCATATTTTCCCTGAGTTTTGCGCAAAAGCTCGAAGATCTTGCTGCATTTGCGTAAAAACAACCGGATCTGCCCCTTGAAAGCTATAAATAGATTGTTTGTCATCGCCCACAATAAAAAGCGTACGATTACGAGGGTCATCTGCTGCATTGGCATAAAATTCTTCCGCAATGGCCCGTACCACTTGCCATTGAGTCGGGCTTGTATCTTGGGCCTCATCCACAAGTATATGATCAAGACCTCCATCGAGCTTATAAAGAACCCAATGGCATCCTGGATTCTTGAGCAATGCAACAGTTTTAAGAATCAAATCTTCATAATCTAAAAGGGACTGAGCTTTCTTAAGGTCTGCATACGCCTTAAGAAAGGCACGGCTATAATCTGTAAACGACTGAGACACCGCCATAATTTCAAGTGTCTTTTGCCGTTCAACCCACCTCTCCAAACGGTGCGCTTCTTCTATCAACAGTTCCTTAAGATCAGGATAAGCCTCCACCAACTTTTGGGTCACAAGGCGGGCTCTTGCTTCCCCTTTCTGGGTGAGAAAAAGAGAGAGGTAGTCCTCATAGCGCTGTTCTCTTTCTTCCTGTGAAACTGCAAGGAATTGCCCAAGACCATTGCCTCGTTCCCGATCCATCGGGCTTCCTTGTTGAAAAAGGGGAAGCGCTTTTTTCAATTTCTCTTCTGGGATATATTTTGTTAGATGTGTCCTTTCACCCTCTCCTGCATACTCCCCTTTGTCATCCCCGCGAAGGCGGGGATGACAGTGAGGGACGAGCTCCTCAAAAACCACCCTCTCCTGTAAAATAAAAGTGTTCATCTCTTCAAAGGTGGACTCACTAAAGCGCAACACAAGGTCTTGAAAAGTGGGATCTTCTATCACTATATAAAAAGCCTTTTTGATAAGAATCTTCCGCTCTGTCTCATCCACCACATTAAAAAAAGGAGAAAGATCTGCTTCCAAAGGAAATCTCTTCAAAAGAGATTGGCAGAACCCATGAATTGTCTGAATCTTAAGCCCCCCAGGCGTATCCAAGGTAAGACCAAAAAGTGTCCGAGCACGCGCAAAAGTTTCAGAAGACGGAGCTGTACCCCGAAGAGATTCTAAGGACTTTTGAAGCTCACAGTCGGGCAAAATGGCCCATTCTCCCAATCGCGCCCGCAACCGCCCCTCCATCTCTGCAGCAGCAGCTTTCGTAAAGGTCAGGCATAAGATCCGTTCCGGCGCACACCCTTCTAAAAGAAGATTGAGCGCCCGATCCGTTAGCACCTTGGTTTTTCCAGAGCCAGCAGAGGCCGCAACCCACGCAGAATGGTGTGGGTGTGCTGCCAAGCGTTGAGAAGAAGCGGCTATGTGATGGGGCATTGATTCTATCTCTTTAATATCTATCCCTTGATTGTGACAACTCGGTCCTTCTGTAAAGAGAAAGATTCACCGCGACGAAGAAACCCGCGCCAAGTGGGCATAATCATTATACCTCAATGACTTTGATAACAAAGGACGCGCAGGATACGGTGTTGCTTCATTCTCAAACAAAAGAATCATTCGCTGAAGTCCCTCAAGCGCTTTCAAGGAAAGATCGTGAGGATCTCCGGGGACAGTTTTAATGACGCCCCCTTCTCTGCCTCCCTTAAGCCACCAAAATTGCAAACTTTCAAGGGTTGTCGAAAAAATTCCCTCAAATCCTTGATGAAGAGCAATCGCACCTTCCAAGGGCAATTGGGGAGAAAAGCCTAATGTTACGTCTTGATCAGTGGGTGGCAGGCCCGTTTTATAATCGATAATGCGCAACCGTCCATCGGGGAGAAGATCGATCCGATCTGCTTTTGCGACACACTCAAACGGCCCTTGAGGGGTGCACAATGTCATCTTTCCTCTAACTTCTGTAAATGTTTGAGTCCCAGGAAGACGCGTCAACCTTTCTGTCTCAACAAACCATTTGGCAAGATGGTAAAACCGCGGCTTCCAAAAAACCCGCATAGAGGAATCATCTTCGTAACCGTCAAAAAGTGTCTTTCCAATAAACAGAAGACTATCTAAAGCATGCTTATGGTGAGGATCAGGGCATACCTTAAAAAACTGATCTAAAGCTGCATGAATCAGTGTCCCTCTCTCAGCCGCATCGACTTGCGCATTCAGAGGGTCCAAAGAAGACAGGGATAAAATTGACCGTGCATACAGAGCATAGGGATCCCGCATCCATGTTTCAACTTGAGTCACCGACAGACGGCGAGGCCGTGTCCCCACAGGCGGTCTTGGCAAGGGAGGCTGGGAAGGCTCAGGATTTTCCGGATGATCAAGATGACGACCCCACTCCAAAACGCCAGATTCTTGAGGAAGTGAGCGCCCCCAGGCTTTTAAATACACTTCAAGACGCTCCAGCCACCGACAAGCCAAGGTAGGGGTCCCATTTACTTTTACAGCACGTGTCAAATATACTTTTGGACTTGCAAAGGCTTGGCTAAAATCGTGAGCAGACAGCCCAATTCGTCTTTCAGGAGACGGAAATCCCATGTCTTGTCGCATGGACCGGTTAAGCCACGGGTCCGTGTCAATCTCCGGCGGCCAAGTCCCTTCATTAAGCCCGCCTAAAATCATCACATCTGCATGGAAAAGCCGCGCTTCAATAGGCCCAAGGATAGAAAGGCGAGGATGTTTTTGAGCTCGCGCCCGCAGGCTTTGTCCATGAAAAAGCTCTTCAAGAAGTGCCGGATAGTCAGTAAAAGAAAGGGGAGGAAAATCGGAAGCCGCTTCTTCAAGAGTCTCAAAAAAAGCTCTTCTTCTCAAACTGACGAACCTCGCTACGCACCTCTCCCCCTGCCCGTCCCATACGACAAAGAGGATGTTTGAGAAGAGAAAGAAGAGCCACCTGATCTTTAGGCGCTGCCATATAATCGGCGCACAATTTCAAGAAAATGCCTGGAGGGGTTTGATTGAGCGCCTCTCCAGAGGAGCTGTCGATCTCCACCCCCCAGCGCTTCAGCTCTGCCCTCACTCTCTCAACAAGCCTTAAGTCAGACGTCACAAGAGCCACCCGTTGTTGAGGAATCTCAAGCTGTTGACGCAACAAAATAGCAATAGTAAGGGCTTCTTCCTGGGGAGACGCGCAGGGGATAAAAGAAACACCCTCCAACGCTTTTTCAGGAAACGGACCTTGAAGAGAAAAAGAAGATTTTAAGGCTTGTGCCAAGAGCCCTGCCCGCGGGTGACTTTCCACCCCCTCAGCGCCTGACCAAAGAGGAACATCCTGAGGGGTAAGCCCCACCTTCTGCAAAAAGCGCGTGGGGGCATATTGGGGATGACAAGGAGACAAGGCCTCTACCTCCTCTTCCCTTAAGGACATGTCAAGGCCTGGCAAAATCACTTGTCCTTGAGGAAGAGTTGCAATCGCCTGGAGAAGACGCGCTGTTGCCGGCATAGTTCCTGTGGATCCTGCCCCTATAATGGGATGAGCGGGGGGCTTTTTTTCCCACCTGGCAATCAGAAGATCTACCAGCTGATGATGACGAGCATAAGGTTCCATAACCCCTGTCTCTTCTAAAATCTGAGACCAATGAGAGGTAATGATTTCTAGAAAATTTAAGGTGAGCTGCCAGTGACTCGCAAACTCGGAAGGCACAAGATGGATCAAACCTTCCCACGGAACAGTTTCAATGGCCGCTTGATCCATAAGCCCCACAAGGCTTTTTGCCAGCTTAAAAGAGAGAGAAGGAGAAGATGGTAATCCTGTTTTTCTTGTATAATCCTCAATAAGGTTTGTCAAAAGCCCAAGGCGTTTAAGCGGAGGAATCACAGGCTTCAACTCAAGCTCGTCTTGAGGAGAACTGAGCCATTCTTCATCTTCATCCAAATCTCCTAACGGAGACAGCCTTGGAAGCAACAAACATTTCCCCTCTCCTTGACGCATCAAGGCCCTCTTCAGCTCGATACATGCCCGCCGCGTGGGAAGAAAAATTTCCATCTGACTGAGGCGAAAGGGATCCTGTTCTCCCTCTTTTAAAAGCCCTAGGGCAAAGGTCTCAAGAAAAGAGCACCCTGAAGGAATGGCAAAAACAGAGGGGGTTTTGGATATTAACAAGGGATTGTCTATACCTCCCCAGGGCCTACGCATGAAAATTTGTGAGGACATTAAGTTCTTTTACCTCTCCCACGAGGGGAGAGGTAATGCCTTTCGCCTGAAAAATAAACTCTGCTCTAAGAAAGGATCAAAAATTTTCATACGTAGGAACTCTATACCTCCCCTTCCTCCAAAGGTCTTGCTTCATCCACCAACATAATGGGCACACCATCACGAATAGGATAGGCAAGTTTTGCATGAAGACTGATGAGCTCTTGCTTTTCCTGATTATACCGTAGGGGCCCCTTTGTAAGAGGGCACACAAGCATCTCAAAAAGTCTTGGGTTGAGAACCATATTCTTTTTCATTTTATTCCCCTTAGTGCAAAATTGGCCGCCGCCCTTGAAAAGGAGAATGAGCCATTTCCATCAAGGCGATCATCATATCGCACCTTTCAGAAAGAGACGAAGTTTCTAAGAGCGCTTGTTTTTCAATAGGATCAAAGGGGCACGCCATGGTGAGAGAATTCAAGATAAGATCATCACTCGCATGATCAATCTCATCCCAATTGGCCGAGATGTCTTGGTCTTCTAAATACTCCTTTAAAAGCCCTAAAAGTCGCGGACGATTGACAAAGGGATCAACGGAAGAGCTCTCTAAATCTTTTTCATACCCTTCATAGCTAACGCGCGCTTTTTTTATAAAGCCATCAAGCACTTCATGAACATTAAAGCGACATAGCCCCCCGAGTACAATAAAAACCCGCGGCCCTTCTTGGAAATTAATAATACGCCCCACACATCCTTTTTGAAAATGGCCCCCCTCTGGATTGGCCTGAATAACTCCAAGTAGACGGTGTCCTTCTTGAAGAGCACACTCCACAATGGCTTTTTCCTCCATACCTTGCACCATCAAGGGAAGCTGCGCTCGAGGCAACAAAACTGTTCCTTCCGCTGCATATAAGGGAAGGATTTCGGGAAGATCTTCAAATTTCATAAAAAACAACCTCTTTATAAGGGAGTAAGGCGAAGGAATTGCAAAATTATTCCCTCATAAGTCTCATTCATAAGGTTTACAATGATATGGTCTCTCTGTCACCCTCGAACTATAAAGGGGAGTATTTTTAATATGCCATTTCTAAAATGTCATTGACATAAAAGCAACGAGAGTCCTAGAGTTCGCAAAGCTTAGACTCGTTTTTCTCGCCCACGAACTTAAAGCAAACAAAGGACGCCTCACAAATGATTTCTCTCATTGAGTATATTGGAATTACCGCAGGAATGCTGACAACCCTTTCCTTTTTGCCTCAGGTTATCAAAATATGGAGAACGCGCGATGTGAGCTCCATCTCTTTGCTCATGTATTCCTTTTTTTGCGTAGGTGTATTTCTTTGGCTTGTTTATGGCGTGGCGATGTCCTCCTTTTCTCTCATTGCGGCAAATGCAATCACCCTTTTTCTCGCAGGGTGTGTTTTGTTTTTAAAGATTATCATTAAGGACAAGTGAGTAAGGTTAAGCTTAACAGTAAATTTCTATTGACCCCTGCCCTCTCTCTCGGCAAAGTGCACACATAGATGAGAGCCCTTTTTCAACAATGATTCGTTTTTTTACCTGGATATTTGCCCTTATTTTTACCCTAGGCCTCGTGGGAGCTGGGGGCACGCTTACAGTTTTGTATTATTTTGGGTGTGGTCTGCCGGATTATGAGCAGCTTGCAAACTATGAACCCCCCGTTGTCAGTCGTCTTTATGCCAGTGATGGGCGGCTTTTTGCAGAATACGCAACACAAAAGCGGGTTTTTGTTCCCATTGAAGCCATTCCCAAACGTGTGATTCAAACATTTCTAGCGGCTGAAGATAAGAATTTTTATGAACATCCTGGTCTTGATTTTTTTGGAATTATACGCGCCGCCCTTGTCAATTTAAGCCAGATGGGGAGCAACAAACGCCCTATGGGGGCATCGACCATTACCCAACAAGTGGCCAAAAACCTGCTTCTTTCTAGCATTTCAACGCATGCGTCTTTGGAGAGAAAAATCAAAGAAGCTATCCTTGCTTTTCGTATTGAAAACGCCCTAACAAAAGATCGCATCTTGGAACTTTATCTGAATGAAATTTATTTAGGCGCCAGTTCCTATGGAATTACAGCTGCAGCTCTTAATTATTTTAATAAATCTTTGAGTGAGCTTTCAGTTGCTGAAGTGGCTTTCTTGGCGGCCCTTCCAAAAGCTCCAAGCAAGTATAATCCTAAGACGAATTATGCCGCTGCTAAAGCCCGCCGGGACTGGGTAATTACACGTATGTATGAGGAAGGGGTCATCAGCCGAGACGAAGCCCTTGCCGCGAAAGAAGAACCTCTCATCTTCAAACGCCCTGATCCAACCCGTGTGGTCAAAGCCGATAATTTTGCAGAAGAAGTCCGCCGCCATGTGATTGCCAAATATGGGGAGTCTTCTCTCTATCAAGGGGGTCTTACGATCCGCACCACCCTTGACCCCCGTCTTCAAAAAATTGCCGACTGGGCGCTGCGCAAAGGCCTCATCGCCTATGATCGTCGTCATGGATGGCGTGGCGCCTTCCAACATGTGAGTCTGAAAGATACGGATAAAGAAACGTGGATGGCTGGCCTTGAGGCCCTGACACCTCCTCCGGGGAGTGGCGGTTGGCAAATGGCTATTGTCCTGAAGTTAAAGGGAACTGAGGCAAATATAGGTCTTAAATCAGGAGAGGAAGGTGTCATCCCTCTGTCGGAGCTTACCTGGGCCCGCGAAGCCCTGCCACCGCCTAAGCCTTCTCCAGACAAAGATCCTCCCCGGGCGAACCTTGGCCCCCCCATTCAGCATCCTGAAGATGTGCTTAAGGTGGGTGATGTGGTCCTTGTTGAGCCTCTTCAAGACAAAGAGGGAACTTATAGTTTACAACAAATTCCTGGCGTGAATGGAGGTCTTATCGCCATGGACCCACATACAGGTCGAGTTCTGGCTATGTCTGGAGGATTCAGTTTTGAATCTAGCCAATTTAATAGAACCTCCCAAGCGCTCCGTCAAACAGGATCCGCAATTAAGCCTTTTGTTTACCTATCTGCCATGGAACGAGGATTTTCCCCAGCAACGATCGTTTCTGATTCCCCCATTTCCATCGTCATGGGACGAGGGCTTGGAGTTTATGCCCCTAAAAATGTAACATCCAATTATTACGGGGCAGTCCCCTTACGGATTGGGCTTCAAAAATCTCTGAATATGATGACCATTCGATTGGTCCATCAATATGTGGGCATGAAGCCGGTTGCAAAAACAATTGAAAAATTTGGCATTATTGATCATGTCCCTATGCAGCTCGCCATGGCCTTAGGGGCTGGAGAAACAACGCTTTTAAGGATTGCAACAGCATACGCCATGCTGGCCAATGGCGGGAAAAAACTTGAACCTACCCTTATCGACCGCATTCAAGATCGCCATGGAAAGACAATTTTTGCAGCAGACACCCGCCTTTGCAAAGGGTGCACGGACCTCCCCTGGAGGGGGCAGGCTGCACCCACTATTGAAGACTTTCGTGAACAAATGGCAGACCCACGCAGTATTTATCAAATTACATCTATGTTAGAGGGGGCCGTGCGCGCAGGGTCTGCACGAAAAGCGCAGGTATTGGAGAAAATTGTCGCCATAAAGACGGGAACAACCAACGAAGAGCGCGATGCCTGGACCTTTGCCTATACCCCTGACATTGTGGTGGGGACGTATGTGGGTTATGACAACCCTCAACCCTTGGGGCATATGGAAGGGGGATCTGCCGTGGCCCTTCCTCTTATTGTTGATTTTTTGGCTAAGGCTTTGAAGGACATCCCCAGCAAGCCTTTCAAAATGCCTCCTGGCATGAAGCTTGTGCGTATGAAAGAAATGACAGGCCAAATGGCAAAAGGAGGCGGAGCAGGCATCATTTATGAAGCCTTGAAAGAGAATCAATCTCTGCACGGCCGCGTGGCGTCTGAGTCAACTGCCAGCTATCCACGAGAAAAATCCTATGAAACCTCCTATGAAACAAAATGGGAAAAAAGCACCCCTCCTCTCTCCTATGAGCCGGCATCCACCCCTTTAACAGGGACGGGGGGGTTGTATTAGGCTAGTTTTTTTGTTGACATTAAGGACTCTCACGTAAACTAAGTTGTCTAAGAAAAATCGTGAACCTCGCCTTCTTCTAGTCTATACTTTTTCCTATGAAAATAACCCTCTATCTCAAACTTGCGCGCCTTCACCGCCCCCAGGCGATTTGGTTGTTGCTTCTGCCGGCCTGGTGGGGGATTGCCCTTGCAAGCCCTGGATTTCCTCCACTTCTTTTCCTCTTTCTTTTTGGCGCAGGTGCTCTTCTCATGCGCAGCGCAGGGTGTATTTATAATGACATCATTGACAAGGATTTTGATGCAAAAGTAAGGCGAACGGCTACACGACCGCTTGCTGCCGGAGACCTTAATCTGAAAGAGGCCGTTATTTTCCTAGGCCTCCTTTTAGGAGTGGCCGCCATCATTCTTTTCACCCTTCCCCTTCCCGTTATTGGCACAGGATTTATCGCCCTAAGTCTTGTCTTTCTTTATCCTTGGATGAAACGTCTGACTTATTGGCCCCAACTTTTCTTAGGATTTACGTTTAACATTGGCCTCATCATGGGGTGGCTGAGCCTCTCCCCTACCCTTTCTTCAGTTCCTCTTCTCTTTTATGGAGGCGCCATTTTATGGACGCTCGGCTACGATACCATTTATGCCTTACAGGATATGGAAGACGATCTTTTGGTGGGCGTGAAGTCGTCGGCTCTTGTGGTGTCTTCTTTCGTAAAGTTCTTTTTAAGTTTAGTCTACGG
>JACPNY010000045.1 GCA_016185255.1 Pseudomonadota bacterium | reverse complement strand
TCTTTCTGTACGATCGAGTAACAATCCATATGTGAAGGAGTAGGGGATATGAGTGAATAAATTTTTTGGCATACTTGGACTTTGCTTATTTACTTGGATCCTATGGCGCTTGTTTTCTCGCCGTTATTCTTTGCCTTGTCCCGCATGGTTGAGCTTTTTGGTTGAAATGGATAATCCATTTGTCAAAACGGCACGTGCGGCAACAATTATTCAGCATCTCGATCTTCATCCAGGCATGACCGTTCTAGATGTGGGATGTGGACCTGGACGTCTTTCGATCCCTGCTGCTAAGAGAGTAGGGTCAAAAGGAAAAGTGGTTGCGATGGACATTCAAGTCGGCATGCTTGATCGGGTTCGGAAAAAAGCACAGGCAGAGAACCTAACAAACATTGAATTTTTTCATGCTGGAATAGGGGACAAAAAACTGGATCATGGAAAATTTGATAGAGTCTTGTTGGTGACAGTTTTAGGAGAAATCCCCAATCGTGAAGCTGCTTTAAAGGAGACTTTTGATGCCCTAAAGCCTGGAGGAATTCTCTCTGTCACTGAAACCATTTTTGATCCTCATTTTCAGAGGGACAGCACAGTTCTTCACCTGGCAAGCCGGGTGGGATTTCGAGAAAAAAGCAGATTTGGCAGTAGGATGACGTTTACTCTAAATTTGGAGAAGCCGTAGTCAGAAAATTTTAGTATTTATTAGCTCAAGGATGACCCAAGAGGAAGGTGACCTATAAAAAACGCGTTGAATTAAAACTGGTTTGTTCGGGGGAATCCAGTGGGTGGAAGTTTCCCTCCCTGAGCGCGCTTTCCAAGCCAAGGCAGAAGTTTTGATTCAAGGCGCGTTTTATCTCCACTTTTCCAGGATAATCCTTCGGAAAGATTGAAGAACTTGGCATCCGAGAGCCCGCCATCCTTATAGCGTTGAAGAATCACTCCTTTCCCACGAGCCATTTCAGGGATTTCTTCTGTTTTAAAAATGAGCAGCTTCCGATTCTGTCCAATAACAGCTAAGTGATCGCCTGTGACGTCTCGGCAAAGGGTGGCTGTGGGGCCATCTACATTCAAGATTTGCTTGCCCCCTCGGGTTTGGGCCACAAGACCTGCTCGTGAGGTAATAAACCCACGACCATCACGTGAGGTCACCAAGATCTTTCCATCACTTCCAGGCGCGTGTACTAAGATCTCCAACACATCCTCTTCGGGAGCTAAATCAACCATTAAGCGCAGAGGATCCCCGTGGCCGCGACCGCGAGGAAGCTTATCCACGGAAAGGGTATAAAAGCGTCCCAGGGTTGTAAAAATAAGCAGCTTATCCGTCGTTTCTGTTTTCAGGATAAACTTCTCTTCGTCTCCGTCCTTGTATTTAATATCGTCCGGGGTAAGGGTGTGTCCTTTTAAGGCCCGCACCCATCCTTTTTGAGAGCAGACAACGGTTACAGGCTCGCGTTCTACAATGGCTTCGATGGGGACAATAATGTCTTCAGGGGGTGTCGAAAGAACGGTTCTGCGGCGACTTTCCTGTTCAAATTGGGATTTAAGCTTCTCAAGATGTTTAATAATGGTCTTTTGCTGGAGAGCCGGTGTTTCCATCAACTTCAAAAGAGTGGTTTTTTCTTCAGAAAGGCTTTTGTGCTCCTTCCGGATTTCAATCTCTTCTAACTTACGTAAACTGCGTAACCGCATATTTAAGATGGCTTCTGCTTGGACTTCTGTGAGTCCCCATTTTTCTTGCATAAGAGAGCTAGGGTTATCTTCTTCTCGAATGAGACGAATGACTTCATCAATATTCAAATAGGCAATAAGATATCCTTCAAGAACAGCAAGGCGATGATCAATCTTATCGAGGCGAAACTGAGTTGTGCGGTCTAGCACCTCTAGACGGTGCTGATAAAAAGCTTCTAAGGCCTGCTTTAGGGTATATACTCCGGGGATTCCTTTGCCATTCACTACATTCATATTTAAGGAAATTCGTATGTCCAAATCCGTATGGCGGAAAAGAGACTCCATTAAGACTGCTGGATCTACTACCCGAGACTTGGGTTCAAAAATGAGGCGCACCTTATCGGTTGATTCTTCTCTCATGTCCCCTAGAAGAGGAAGTTTTTTGTTGGCGAGAAGATCAGCTATTTTTTCTACAAGCTTTGACTTTTGCACAAGGTAAGGAATTTCCGTAACCACAATCTGGTATTGGCCAAAATCAAGCTTTTCTACTTCCCACTTGGCGCGCAAGCGAAAGCTTCCTTTCCCTGTTTGGTAAGCTTTGAGGATATTCTCAGGGCTTTCAACCAAAAGGCCGCCTGTAGGAAAATCGGGTCCAGGAATATGGCGAACGAGCTCTTCTGTAGAAATGTTAGGGTTTCGAATAAGCGCAATGAGGCCCTCACAGACTTCACTCAAATTATGAGGAGGAATGCTGGTGGCCATGCCAACTGCAATGCCTATAGCGCCATTAATCAAGAGATTGGGAAGAGCAGATGGCATAACGACCGGCTCTTCATTCTCTCCGTCATAGGTTGCTTTAAAGTCCACAGCATTTTGCTCGAGACCTTCCATAAGGGCTTCTGCTGCCGCTGTGAGACGAGCTTCCGTGTACCTCATGGCAGCGGCGGAATCCCCGTCAATGTTTCCAAAGTTTCCTTGCCCATCTACAAGGGGCATGCGCACAGCAAAGTCTTGAGCAAAACGCACCATAGCATCGTAGATAGATTCTCCTCCATGAGGGTGAAATTTACCCATCACATCTCCCACAACGCGGGCACACTTTTTATAGCCGGATTTAGGATCTAATTTCAGTTCACGCATAGCATAAAGAACGCGGCGATGAACGGGCTTTAACCCATCACGTACATCGGGTAAGGAGCGCTGCATAATGGTGGATAAGGCGTAGGAAAGATAGCGTTCGCCAAGAGCCTCACCAAGTTCCACATCACGGACGGTCATGAACATTTCCTCATGTTAACAAACTGCTGCACCAACCGTGTTCTGGCGGGGGGCAGGGGACGACCTAAAAGATTTCTCTCGAGAAAGTAGCCTGTGAGATGGAGCGCGTCGAGGATTTCTTGATGGTCAAGTTGAGTTTCTCTATTTTTTTCGCAGATAAAAGGAGGCAAAGGTAAGAGGCGCCCTTGATAAGGCTTTGCAATAGCATCACAGACAGCATGGCCTGTCCGAGGAGAAACAGCCACAAGACCTGTTGTTGTCCCTGTGACAGCACATGTTGTAAGGCTCAGACCATAGCCGAGCTCTTCTAAAAGGACGAGCTCGAAAAAAACATAAGACTGAGCCCAGTGGGGGGAGGTGAGGTCCTTTAGCAACATCTCAAATTTTTCATAGAGATGAGGATAGGCATTTCGCTCGGGAAGGGCCACTTGACAGAGGGATGCCGCACTTACAAGAGCTGCGAGAGGCCCTGGCGCATCCAATAAGAAAGCAGTATTTGTTGATAAGGGCTCAAAGGTCCAATAGCCAATGTGATTTTCAAGGCGGGCCCCCCACCGGGCCTTCATTTTTCCGCCACATTGGATCCAGGGTTTTGTTTTAGAACTCCCGCAAAAAACACCTGAGCATCGTCCATGAGATTGGGTGAAGAGACTGACGATCTGTTTGCGCTCTCCTAAGGTCTGTGTGTGGAGGATAATGCCTTCGTCCTGCCATTCCATTTAAATATCTTTCGGCTTAACAAATTTTTAATACCTTAAACTATATTTTATCTTAAGAAATAATTTTTTTATCTATAAAATGGAGAAGATGCAGTTATCTCTCGTGAAATGAAAAACAAATATCTTGAAGTTATTAAATAAATATACTATGTTCTCAATAGAAAATATAATGATAGATTTGTTTTCTGAAAAAGTGTTGTTAGTGATTTTTATTTTTAAGGAGTTGTATAATGTCCCGTGTTAATAAAATTGTTGCTTTACTTGTTGCCGTTATCTCTTTGTCTAAAGAAGACGCTTTTGCTCACAGAGGAATTTGTGTTCTTAGAGGAGATCATGATGGTTTTCGAGGAATGCATGCCAGGAGAGCATTGTTTCCTCATCATCATAAGCAGGAAGGAAGAGGGGCTATCTCAGTCTCTGTACGTCCTAGGGCAGTCTTCGCTCCAGTTCCTCTCTATGCCATAAGAGCCTGTCGCCCTCTGATGGTGCGAATGGGTATACTCTCATCACCATGTCTTGTTCCTTCAAGAGCAGTCCTTAGCCCTGTGTTTAGAATGGGCCTAGTATCTCCAGCACCCCTTTTTCAAAGAAGAGTATTTGGACCTGTGCTAATGAACGGAGCTTCTCCTTGTCCTGGTTTGATGCGAACAGGCGGAGTCCTGCGTAAGGTATACTAAGATCTGCGGAGGTTCTTTAAAACGTTAATCCTATGCTCGCGTAAAGTCTGGGATCGTTGATCCAGTCTGCTTTGACTTTGACGTGGAGAAAAAGGTGAACGGGTCTCTCTAGAACTTCAATAAGTTGTCGGCGTACTGCTTCACCGATGGCCTTGATTTGCCGACCGCCCTTTCCTAAAACGATAGGGCGTTGGCTTTCTCGTTGTACATAAATGCATTGGGAAATTTTAACGCTGCCATCTTTAAAATCTTCCCATGAGTCGGTTTCAACCCAAAGAGAGTAGGGGAGTTCTTCATGAAGACGAAGAAAGAGTTCCTCTCGCGTGATTTCCGCACTTAAAAGCCTTAGGGAAAGGTCACTAAGTTGATCTTCAGGGAACAACCAGGGGCCGTCAGGCAATGTTGCCGCCCAATAGGTTTTGATATCTTGGATGCCATCGCCTTTTAAGGCGGAAATCATAAAAACCCTATCAATAAAAGGCCGTGAGAATCTTGTCGCTAAAGCCAAAAGCTGGTCTCGGGGAATCAGATCAATTTTATTGAGAACGAGGGCTGTTTTTTTGCCCGTGGTATGAAGGCGCTCTAAAATCACCTCAGTTTCTTCAAAATTTTTCCGGCTTACATCCACAATAATCATGATGCCATCCGTGTCCCCAAGACTATCCCAGGCATTACGCACCATGGCTTTTTCAAGACGTCTTTTGGGGGAAGAAAAAATGCCAGGAGTGTCAATGAGAATGATTTGTGTCGCCTCCTGAAGAGCAACACCTAAAATTCGATTTCGTGTGGTTTGAACTTTTGGCGAAACGATTGTGACTTTGCTTCCTACGAGGGTATTAATTAAGGTTGATTTCCCTGCATTCGGAGCGCCAATAACGGCAACAAAGCCACATTTAGAGTGAGTCATAAATCATTGTTTCCTATGAATAGATCTCAACTTGTCATGGGTTTGATAAAAAAACAAGAATGATTGTCTATTCATTAAAAATGATGAGTTGTCTAAACGTAAATATAACTTATTGTAAAATATATGATTTTTAGAAATTATGGGGTGAGCCCCTCTCTTTATATGGGGAAATATGTTTTTAATTCAATTGGTTAAATAAAATTTTAGTTAAATTTTTCTATTTGTTTGCAGACATTTAACATATCTGCATTTCGCTTATTATTGTTCTTTTTCCTTGTTTCATCACGCAATATTCGTAAAATTTTAATTGTTTTTTTATGGTTTGTGTTGATGTTGCGTGTCTTTTTCTTAGTTGCGTGTGTAAGTGTTTTTTCTTTAAGCGCTTGTCTTGGTATGGATGACGATAAAGAGAATCAGGACAATCAGCATCTAAAAAGAAAGCTTATAAACGAGAAATTAGTCAATAAAAAACTTAAGAAGAGTGAAACACCAGAAGACTCTCCCTTACAAGAAAATCCTGTTTTCCAAAGTCCAGAGCGTAAATTTTGGGATAAATTGAAAAGACCGTTAATTGAGTTAGGTGATTGCCCTCCTTCTCCTTTGGTTCGTAAGACTTATATACAGCATGATACGGGCGAGCTCTTTTCATCACCTCTTAAATTTAATGGTAAGACGGTTTTTCCAGCTGATATACTTTTTAAACCTGATGCCGTTGTTTTAAGCAAAACTGGAGTTTGGGAAACAAATCTTCAACGAATGGAACGAGGGGTTTGCCCTGTGGGACATAAAGGCATCTTTACGGGAGATCGTACGCTTTTATCGACTCAAGATAAGGTTGAGATTCGCCATAATCAAAGAAAATACAGAATTGAGCTCCAACACGTTACCCAAAAAGATACGGGTCTTGATGATGACCCTATTTGTGAAATGACCCATGATGCCCATATGGGAGAGGATACCCGTCATATTCTAAAGAAAACGCAAACTGGAAAATTTGAAATTGTGCTATCAAGCCTTAAGCTTGTGGAAGCCCTTAATTATCTTGAATCGCACCCGGAGTGCATTATGCTAGCGAACGTTCTTCATTTTAGGGAAGGAGAATCCTTAATCAAGAGAAAGGAGTTTGCTGCTTGGAGAATGTCTTATTGGAAAAATCGTGCAGAGCAGATTAAAAAAAGACGTATTTGTAAGCCACGTACGCGGCGCACACTTTTTTGCGCTCCAGTTGTCCCTAAGAAGATAGAGATATATTGACAGGTTGGACGAAGAAAGACGGATGCATTTGCGATTATGATAGAAGACAGAAAAAAGGGCTATATACGTACGTCATCAGAGTCTAGAGACGTCAAGACCCTTTTCAACGATTCTGGGCATCGAGAGTTTTATTTCCTTTCTTCTTCAACATCCAGAAAAACGTTACTCATCCGAACACCCAGAGGGAGAGGAGATTTGCCGTCAAAAGCGGGATTTCGGATTACTAACCAAGTGCGTTCTTCACCCTGTGGAACAACAGAAGTGAAGGTAACACTTGTTTGCCCCGGTTGAACAACAGCTCCTCCTTCATAATAACCATTCTGTGCGGAATTAAGGAAAGCTATAGCTGTTGGTTCCGTTGCAGGGTGATCAAAGGTACATCTAACGGTCAGCCTCTGGCCTTGTTGCACATCGATGGGATTTGTTTTCATAAGACCTAAGTTTTCGAACTCTTTTACTAAAGGAAGTTTTTGTGCAGTGCCTTCCTCAATATCCATCAAAACTTTACTAATCTGCACACCCAGAGTGAGAGGATTTTGCGCATTAAATCCGGGATTCCGGATCACTAGCCAGGTGCGTTCTTCACCCTGTGGAACGACAGAAGTGAAGGTAACACTTGTTTGCCCCGGTTGAATAACAGCTCCTCCTTCATAATAACCATTCTGTGCGGAATTAAGGAAAGCTATAGCTGTTGGTTCCGTTGCGGGGTGATCAAAGGTACATCTAACGGTTAGTTTCTGGTCTGGGTGAACATCGATGGGATTTGTTTTGATAAGGCCTAATGTAATCCAATCTTGTAATAAATCAGCTTGTGTAAGAGTATGCATCCTATGCGCACCAGGAATTTCAGGTTCTGCATGAGCTGCAGACTCTCTGAGGGCATCAAGTATCTGCGCTATCTGGGTCTTGGACTCTTGTTCATGAGGTCTTGTAAGCTGAGGCAAGTAAGCAGTGACTGCTTGAATGACGCTAGGATCGTCCCCTAGTGAGGTAGTTAGCATATCTCTAAGAATCATACCGAGAGATTCTCCTGTGGCTACTCTTCTTTGTATTTGTTCCTCTGCAGCATTAACAGGAGGTGCAGATTGGTCTTTTAGAGGAAAATGTGCAGGACCTGCTCTCTCAGCACGAGCGATAATCTCTTCTATCTCTTGCCTGGTTGGATCAGAGTCTTCAAGCAGGAGAAGGAAGCTCCTGACAGCTTGAATGACATGAGGGTTAGTTGGATCAAGGTCCAGGGTACGTCGCAGAACCAAAGCGGGATCATCTCCATTATCGAGCATTGCGTGTATTCCTGTCTGTATATCTGCAACTGTCTGTGTATCCTCATCAGGATTTCGGACTACTTTTGGCGCAAGCTGGATAAGCCCTTCATTAGGGACACGACCAAGAAGAATGTTTATCTCTTGGCGTTCTTTAGGACTCGTAAGAAGGGGCAAGAAACCGTGGACAGCTTGTTTTGTGTTGGGGTCAGTTGGAGCACGTTCTAGTGCCTCTTTAAGAACGATGAAGGGCGCCTTCGTCCGCCTTATTGTCTCATCTATGTCTTGCCTTATAATCTCAACTAGATCGGAATCTATTGTTTCTGGATGGGTAGGAACTGTGCCTTCTCCCCATTCTTGTTCTAAAATAGCGATAGCAGCTAATAATTCGGGACGCTCAGCTTGCGCTTCTGGTGGTAAGTTATTGCTCTGGACTTGAGTTTTGAAGTCTAGGAAGTTTTCTGTTGGTCCTTTGAAGTGATCACGCATTCCGGCTACGTGGCGGTCAACAAGCTCCTGTTTTAGAGGGGGCAGAGCGAACCATTCTTGTTCTAAAATAGCGATGGCAGCTAACACTTCAGCACGTTCATCTCTAAGTTCTTGTATCGTGTTGGCTTCGATTTGAGTTTTGAAGTCTAGGAAGTTTTCTGTTGGTCCTTTGAAATGATTACGCATTCCGGCTACATGGAGGTCAACAAGCTCTTTCCTTAGGGGGGTAGTTGCTGGACCTGCACCGCCGCCCACCTCAACCTCCAGAGGAGCCTCATCAATGAAGTGTCTTAGGCGAGAGTCAATTTTACTGAGTCCTCGATCAATACTTTTGTAGTGTTCTTGTCCGCGGTCTTTTCCTAAGTGTATCAAGCTAAATATACGGTTAGCCATTCTCTCGCGCATGTCTAGGTCAGCGAGGGGAGCCAGAGGTGACATATGGCCGCCTCCCGCACTCATTAACCCATAATGAAAGGGTGCGTCTCCTCCAAAATTAAAACGATCTCTCAGCTCACATTGATCGGATTCACGTCGTTCATCCGCTCTCATACCCTTATGCCGAGGCAAAAATTGACGTCTCAAAACTTCGAGGTTTAACCCATAACTTTGGCAGACCCAGCCTAGCGTTCCTAAAATACCACGCCGGTGATACTCTGGATCAACAAAAGATAAAAACACACTATCTGAACGATGGGCCTCTATAACCTCTTGAAGAAGAGCATCGTTCTGCAAAAACCGGGCCTGAGTTCCAGCTATATCGTCTAAAATAGCTAGGTTTGCCTTTTGCATTTCAGCAGTAATTTTAGAACCACTGAGTTGGGGAGTGCCTACTTCTAAGGCCTGTTGACCCACCTCATCCCATAAACGTATTGCAAGCTCTTGTTTAATTCCATTGCGAATCGCAGCGTCCGGTGAGTTAAAGGCAGCTACCATTCTTTCCACAATATTTCTTCGTGTAATATGTTTCTCAGGGAAAGCTAGGGCCAAGCTTTCTATTATACAATCCCCATTTCCTATGACCTCACCTTTAATGAGCTCTTGCCCCTTATAAAATACCGTATCGATTCCATCATCAACCTGATACGCGCGCTTAACTTGGATAATGGCGCTCTCTTTTTCTGTGGCCCGTCCTTCCTCTAGATAGTGCGCAAAAAGCGGCGTTGATCCCAAAGAAAGACCGACAGCAGTAGAAAACAACAATGACTTTAAATTTTTTGAACGACGTTTTGACACAACAATACCTTTTAATAATATCTATATATACCATATTAAATATTCTATATTGAATATATAAAAATGTCAATATACGTAGTAAAGAAAGCTGTTGATTGAAAATAAACAACTGGCGCTTATTAAAAAATAATATTATCCAACATCCGCTGAGCAGCGTCTTTTTCTGCCAGTTGCTTAGAAGATCCTTCTCCTTGAACAGGTTCATAGCCTTGAATCCGAGCTTCGACAACAAAGCGAGGAGCGTGGGAAGGGCCTGAGGATGTCACTACCACATAAATGGGATGAGTTTTTCCTTGAGCTTGGGCCCATTCTTGAAGCATAGATTTTGGGTCGTGAGGGGGTTTTTGAGAACTCTTGATATGGTTTTGCCAATGGTGGCGGATAAACAACTGGGCGGCCTCCAAATCACCGTCTAAATAAAGGGCTCCAATAAGAGCTTCGCATCCATCAGCCAGTAAGGTTTCCAGGCGTTTTTGATGAGAAGAGCTTTTTTCTCCTTTTATGTGCATGGCTTGATCAAGAGAGAAAGCTTTTGCCACTTCAACGAGCCTTTCTTTTTGAACAAGACCTGCAAACCGCTTTGCCAGATCCCCTTCTTTTTCGTGGGGAAATTCTTTAAAGAGCCATGTTGCGATCACGAGACCGAGAACGCGGTCGCCGAGGAATTCGAGTCGTTCAAAGTCCCGTCCTTGCCCGGGGGCTAAGGCGCTTGGGTGAGTCAAGGCTTGCTGAAGAAGAGAAGGGTTTTGAAAAGTATAATCTAGATCCTTTTCGAAAGCCCGCATTAATGAATGACCTTCCCAATGCGGCTGTAATAGGCGGTTAGGGGCCATTTCCAAATTTCCCACAGAGCGATATGTCCCCCTGTTGAAAAGAAAATAAAGCTCGCTCGTCCTACTAAGTTTTCGAAAGGAACATATCCAACAATGCCTTGGGCTCGTGCGTCATTTGATCCATCTCGATTGTCTCCGACCATAAAATAATGGCCGGGAGGGACCTGATAGACGGGCGTGTTGTCATAGGTTCCCGCTCCAAAAGGGGCTTGTTTTATAATAAGGTGTTTCAAGCCATTAGGAAGAGTTTCTATAAATTGAGGAGCGTTTAACACTTTTGAAGAAGTGCCTGTGTCATTAACTGCTTCCATGGTTCCGTCGGGTTCCACAGGGCAGACCACATCGTTAATATAAAGAAGACCCTCTTTCATTTGGACTCGATCGCCAGGTAAGCCTACAACACGCTTAATAAAATCCGTGTTTGGGTCTGCAACAGGGCGGAAAACGACGACCTCTCCAAGCTTAGGTTCGGCCCCCCAAATGCGTCCTGAAAAATAATTTATAGTTCCTCCCCAAGGGATAGAATAACGGCTGTATCCGTAGGCCGTCTTGGAAACAAAAAGGTTATCCCCAATTAAAAGAGAGGGAATCATGGATCCTGAGGGGATATGAAAGGGTTGCAGCCAAAGAGTGCGGATAAGAACCGCTAACAAAACGGCATAGAAAAGAGCTTTTACATTCTCCCAAAGGGTGTCTTTGTGTTTATGAGCTTGTGCTGTCATTTATATTTTCCTAAAGTTGCTCCCTTAAAGTAAGGGGAATAGTCTTTTGAATCAAGAAATAAAACAAGCTCCAGGCTGCATTGCCTTCATTGGGATTGCATCCGGCTGGGGAGCCCAGGTGCGTGAGACGGAAAAAGGGCCGGAAGTTCTTTATAAATCAGGGGTTTTGTCGAGCCTACACATTCCATGGGTTTGGAAAGAAACACTTTTTCCTCTTAAATCATCCCAAGATATCCACCTGCCCTCGGGAGTCTTGACTCTTCCTTATATCGAAGATGTGTGTAAACGAACGGCTCTTTCCGTTGTTGACTCACTTCAAAAGCAGCACTTTCCAGTCGTGATCGGGGGGGATCATACGGTGGCGGTGGGCACATGGGCCGGTGTGACGTTTCAGTTAAAAACTCAACAAAAATTTGGACTTATTTGGATTGATGCGCATATGGATGCTCATACGATGGAAACAAGTCCTTCACAAGCGTATCATGGCATGCCTTTGGCAGATTTGCTGGGATATGGCGAGTCTTGTCTTGTCAATGTCTTAGAAAAAGGCCCGGTCTTAAGCCCTCATCATGTATGTCTTATAGGCGTTCGAAGTTATGAGGAAGGAGAAGCAGCTCTTTTGAAACGTTTGGGAGTGCGTGTTTATTATATGAGCGATGTGCAAAAGAGCGGGTTTGAAAACATTTTTCAAGAAGCTCTTCACTACGTTAAACAAGACACGGATGGATTTGGCGTGACTATTGATCTGGATGCCTTTGATCCAGAGGATGCCCCCGGGGTGGGAACCCCCGAATCTCAGGGGCTCAAAGCGCAAGAGGTGCTGCCGACCCTGACACGTCTTCAGCATGATCCAGATTTTAAGGCGCTTGAAATTGTGGAATATAATCCTGAGAGGGATAGGGATGACAAAACTTTGTCTCTTGTAAGAGACTTATTAATAAATATTTTACCTAATTCGGAGATGATGCAGGAGATAGACATCTAAAAAACAGGAAAAATAATGAGCACAAAAAACTTCATCCAACGCGAAGCTTTGGTGTGTGCTCCTAATTATAGCCCTCTTCCTGTTGTTATCTGTAAAGGACAAGGAGTGTGGCTATGGGATATTGAGGGAAATAAGTACCTTGATATGATGTCTGCGTATTCTGCGATGGGCTTTGGTCATTGCCATCCCCGCCTTGTAAAGGCGTTAGTTCAGCAAGCTCAAAAACTGACCTTGACGTCGCGGGCTTTCCATACGGATCAATTGGCCCCCTTTTTAGAGAAAGCGTGTGCCTTATCTGGCTTTGAAATGGGCCTCCCCATGAATACAGGTGCTGAAGCTGTAGAAACAGCCCTTAAGGTAGCACGACGATGGGGATATGAAGTCAAAGGAATACCTCAGGACAAGGCTGAGGTTATTGTTGCAGAAAATAATTTTCATGGGCGAACAACAACGATCATAAGTTTTTCAACAGAAGCCGCATACCGCAAAGACTTTGGCCCCTACACGCCTGGGTTTAAAGTTATTCCTTTTGGGGATGCGGCGGCTTTGGAAAAAGCTATTACGCCCAATGTGTGTGCTTTTCTTGTCGAGCCTATTCAAGGAGAAGCGGGCATTATTGTTCCTCCCTTGGGATGGTTGCGGGAGGTGCGACGGATTTGCACACAACATAAGGTCCTTTTGATTGTTGATGAAGTTCAGTCAGGATTGGGACGGACGGGAAAGATGTTTGCTTTTCAACATGAAAATATACAGCCCGACATGATTCTTCTTGGGAAAGGATTAGGAGGC
>JACPNY010000024.1 GCA_016185255.1 Pseudomonadota bacterium | reverse complement strand
TACGTGTGATTTTGAAGAAGCAACTACTCCAACAGAGATCTCTTTCCTTAATTCTGCACAAAATGGCTATTATGATGGTGGCGTTACAGTTCAACCTGGACAAACAAGTGTTACGTTTACCTCTGCGGTTCCTCAAGGAGACACACAAACGTGGTTAGTTGTCCGAAATCCTGCTTTTAATGGCCAAGATAAGCTTCCTCTTGGAGTACGTATTAGTAATCTGAGTGCAAAGATAGAAGATGCCCCTAAGAGACAAGTTTTTAAGCCCTCGAATTTATTGCAAGATTGGGTGAACTTAGGCCTCATGAAAACAGCTCCTCTCTCAGTTAAAGAGGGGAATAAGCTAACTGTTACCTGTGACTTTGACGAAGTTACAGAACCAACAGCGATCTCTTTCATTAATTCTGCACAAAATGGGTATTATGAGGGGGGCATTACAGTTCAGCCTGGACAAAAAAATGCTACTTTTACGTCCGTTGTCCCTCAGGGAGACACACAAACGTGGCTTCTCCTCAGAAATCCTGCTTTTAATGGAACGACTTCCCTTACGCTTGGGATCAAGCTTAAGGAAATTTTGCTCAGTGTTGAAAAGTAAATAAATGTCCACGATGGGTGGTCTTGTCCGTACTTGGTAAGAATAAGGCCACCTTCGCAAGGACTATAAAGGGCATAAAGCGGGAAGAGCCGTTTAAGGCGCATAGCAGACACAGACCAATGAGTTTATATTTATTGTATCGAACTTTAAGACGAAGTCAAATTTCTCGATTGGTCATCTTAGCACCTGACATTTTTTGAAGCACTGCCAGGTCTATTGTCATTTCCGCGTAGGCGGGGATGACATTGGAGAGATGGTAGAGAACCTCTAAAATCTGTTAAACAGAAAGATTTCCCTCTCCCAAAAATCATAAAGTTTCGGATTAACACTCTGAATTTTCATGACCCGTGCTTCAGGAACCCTCTTGAGAAAGACAGCCGCTGGGCCTATGATGCCAGAAAAACACTAGGGCAGTGATGCGAAACCTTCTTTTTCTTTTCTTATGTCTCTTTCCTCAAAGCACGTGGGCAAACTTCCCTCAGCCGTGGCAGATGTATTTTCAAAATCCTGCCACACCTGTGATGGAGCACTTGTACGATTTTCATACCCTCCTCCTCTATATTGAAGGAGGGATCGTGTTTGTGGTGACCGGCCTTTTAATTTTTGTCATTATAAGGTTTCGGGCCTCTCGCAACAAAGTTCCCTCCAAAACCGCGCACAATACAACGATCGAAGTTGTGTGGACGCTTATCCCCGTCCTCATTCTCGTTGTCATTGCTTTTCCTTCTTTTAAGCTTCTTTATATGATGGATGTAACGCCAAAAGCGGACTTAACCATCAAGGCCATTGGCAACCAATGGTATTGGACCTATGAATATCCTGACCAAGACATTCGCTTTGACAGCAACATAATTGCGGAAGATAAATTAAAATCCGGACAACTGCGCCTCTTTGAGGTGGATAACCGGGTTATTGTGCCAACCCACACAAATATTCGCCTCATTACAACCTCGACAGATGTTGTGCATAGCTGGGCAGTGCCCGCCTTTGGTGTCAAGAAGGATAGTGTGCCGGGTCGCTTAAATGAAACATGGTTTCACGTGAAACAACCGGGTGTGTATTACGGCCAATGTTCAGAGCTGTGTGGCGTAAAACATGGCTTTATGCCCATTGTGGTCGAGGCTGTTTCAAAAACTGACTTTGATCAATGGGTTGCGTCCAAAAAGGAGACAAAGAAATAATGTCCTATGCAGCGACAGCAGATACTCTTTCGGATCCTAACCTTACGGGATGGCGCCGATGGGTTTTATCCACAAATCATAAAGATATTGGGACAATGTACATTTTCTTTGGTGTTTTTGGAGCCCTTTTTGGGTCAACCCTTTCTCTTCTGATTCGCCTCCAGTTGGCTTACCCTCACGGGACGCTTTTGTCGGGGCATGAGTTTCAGATTTATAATGTGGTCATCACTGCCCACGGCTTGCTCATGATCTTTTTCTTTGTCATGCCTGTGTTGATTGGGGGGTTTGGAAATTGGTTTGTGCCCCTGATGATTGGGGCCCCAGATATGGCTTTCCCCCGGCTCAATAATATTAGCTTTTGGCTGCTTCCTCCCTCCCTTATCCTTTTAACCCTTTCCATTCTTGTGGGATCAGGGGCTGGGACTGGGTGGACTTTTTATCCCCCCTTAAGCAGCATAGGACATCCCGACCCCGCTGTTGATTTTATGTTGCTGAGTCTCCATTTAGCGGGAGCTTCTTCCATTCTAGGGGCCATTAATTTTATTACCACCATCTTTAATATGCGCACTCCCGGCATGACACTCCATAAAATGCCGCTTTTTGTGTGGGGTCTGCTTATTACTGCATTTTTACTATTGTTAGCGGTGCCTGTGTTGGCAGGCGCTATCACCATGCTCTTAACAGACCGCGGCTTCGGCACAAGTTTTTTTGAACCTGCAGGCGGGGGGGATCCTCTTCTCTTTCAACATCTCTTTTGGTTCTTTGGCCATCCAGAAGTGTATATCATGATTCTTCCTGCCTTTGGTGTTGTGAGTCAGGTCGTTTCCACCTTTTCTCGCAAACCTGTCTTTGGGTATCTGGGGATGGTGTATGCCATGGTGTCCATTGGATTTATCGGATTTATTGTGTGGGCTCATCATATGTTTGCCGTCGGCCTGGATGTGAATGCGGCAGCCTATTTTTCAGCGGCCTCCCTTATCATTGCAGTTCCCACAGGCATCAAAATTTTTAGCTGGATTGCCACCATGTGGGGAGGATCGCTCACCTTTGAAACACCCATGCTCTATGCCATTGGCTTCATTATTCTCTTTGTGATTGGGGGCGTCACGGGCGTCACCCTGGCAAACGCAGGGGTTGATATTGCCCTTCATGACACCTATTTCGTCGTGGCTCATTTTCATTATGTCCTCTCCATGGGCGCCCTTTTTGGCGTTTTTGCAGGATTTTACTATTGGTTTCCCAAAATGTCGGGCAAACTGATCCCTGAATGGATGGGGAAGATCCAATTTTGGATGATGTTTATCGGCGTGAACATTATCTTTTTTCCCATGCATTTCTTAGGCCTTGCTGGCATGCCCCGGCGCATTCCTGATTATCCTGATGCCTTTGCGGGCTGGAACTTTATAGCCTCCATAGGCTCTCTTATCACCTTTGCAGGCGGCCTCTTTTTCATCTATATCGTCTGTTATTCTTTTAAAAGAGGGAAGCCAGCCCCTGCAAACCCCTGGGGAGAGGGCGCCACTACCTTAGAATGGACCTTGCCTTCGCCACCTCCGTTCCATACCTTTGAAACCCAGCCGCGGGTGGATTGAAAGTGCATATGAATCTTGAAGATTTCAATTTCTTTCATAAACTTAAAAAACTCCCTTTTGTTGAAGAAATATGGGTGTATGGGTCTCGTGCACGCGGTGATAATTCTGACCGTTCAGATATTGACCTTGCCATTTTGTGTCCATCTGCTACAGAACAAGATTGGGTGGAAGTTTCAGAAATTCTTGAAAATGCAGACACATTACTTAAAATTGATTGTGTACGATTTGACACTCTTTTAAATCCTAAGCTCTCAGAAAATATTTTACAGTTTAAAAAAATAGTTTACAAAAAAGGATCGGGATATATGGAAAAAGAATTCTGGAGAGCGTATTTTGACTCTCTTGGAGAAGCAATTCAAAGATTGGAAGAAGTTCTTCGTCTTCCAAATCTTCAAACAACCGAACATCTCCAAGCCGCAGCTATTCATTACTTTGAATTTTGCATCGAACTCTACTGGAAAGTCCTAAAAAAATTCCTTGCTTTTGAAAAAGTTGAAACTACAACGCCACGTGATGTTTTAGCGAAAGCTTATCAATTTGGTCTCATTGATGATGAAAAGGTTTGGCTTGAAATGTTAGATGATCGAAATATAACCTCTCATATGTATCGCCAACAAGAAGCTAAGAGGGTATTCGAAAAAATTATGACTATTTACTGGCCTGTAATCGAAAAAAATTATGCAAAATTAAAAGATCGCTTTGATGACCCCCATTAAAGTGGACTATCATCAGTTAAAATTCTACTGGTGTCTCCTCAAACCGCGCGTCATGTCTCTTGTTGTCTTCACAGGAATTGGAGGCCTATGGCTTGCTCCCGGACATATCTCTCTCCTTAAGGTTTTCACAGCTATTTTGTGTATTGCGCTGGGAAGTGGCGCTGCGGGGGCCTTTAATATGTGGTATGAAAGGGACGTGGATGCCCTCATGGAACGCACAAAAAACAGGCCTCTCCCCCAAGGAAAAATTCAACCGAGACACGCCCTAATATTCGCGCTCACCCTTGCCATAAGTGCTGTCCTTCTTATGGCCAGTTTGGTGAATAGCCTTGCAGCTTTATATTTGGCGATTGCAATCTTGTTTTATATGCTTGTTTATACCATGGGATTAAAGCGAAGAACGCCTCAAAACATTGTGATTGGGGGTGTGGCTGGTGCCCTTCCTCCTCTTATTGGGTGGGCTTCAGTCATGAATGAAACTGCCCTTTTGCCCTGGATTTTATGTGGGATTATTTTCCTGTGGACGCCTCCTCATTTTTGGGCCTTAGCCCTTTATCAAAATGACGATTATCGAAAAGCAAACATTCCCATGCTTCCTGTGGTTGCAGGAGTTAAAACCACAAAGAACCATATTCTCTTTTATATTTTAGCTTTAGTGGCTTTAAGTATCTTGCCCGTTTTTTTGGGAAGCTTAGGACTTTTTTACGGCATCATTGCCTTTGTGTTAGGTCTTCTTTTTATAGGACTTGGCCTCAAGCTAAAGGTCTCATCCGATCCCAAAGAGGGACTGCGCCTTTTCTTTTTTTCCATTCTTTATTTATTTCTTTTGTTTGCAGCCACGGTAGGGGATAAATTTTTCTTCATCCCCATCACCCTGTAACAATTCGTCATAATCAGTGATTTGTTTCTTTTTTAAAGTTGTTTTATTCTTAAAAATAGAAAAATAACCGACAAAGGATAACACTGTGGCTGGCCTTCATTCTGTTTCTGTCCAAAGAGTTCGCCCTCAGCTACGCCCCGCAGCCCTGCAGCTCAGGCAACAAATTGTCCATTACCAAAAAACAATAGCATCTCCTGTTTCCTGTCAAGGCATAGGCGTCCATTCCGGAGCTCCTGTGACCCTCACTCTTCATCCTGCTCCTTTAGGAAGTGGAATCACCTTTATCCGTACGGATTTAGGGGGAGCAGAAATTAAAGCCTCATGGCGCACCGTTGTGGATACTCGTTTTTGTACAACAATTGGAAATTCGCAAGGAGTTACAGTCTCAACAATTGAACATCTTATGGCGGCCTTAGCCGCACAAGGCATTGACAATATCCGTGTCGACATCAATGGCCCTGAGCTTCCCATTATGGATGGGAGTGCTGAGCCTTTCACCACTCTTCTCGAAGAAGCCGGCGTGAAAGATCAAAGAGCCCCACGCCGGGTTATTAGGGTGTTAAAAACGGTAACCGTTGAGGAGGACAATCGAAAGGCTTCTCTCTCTCCCTCCCCTTCTTATGAACTTGACGTTGGTTTTGATTTTGCGGGGAGAACAGATCTTGAACGCCAGCATCAGATATTTCGCCCTATGGAAGATGATTTTGCAGAGGATATAGCGTCTGCTCGTACCTTTGGTCTTTTAGAAGACGCTGAAAAAGTGTGGGCCATGGGACTTGCGAAAGGCGCTTCTCTTGAAAATACCCTTGTATATGAAGGAACAAAAGTCCTCAACGAGAACGGCCTGCGCTATGAAGACGAGTGTGTGCGTCACAAGGTTCTCGATGCATTAGGAGACCTTCATTTAGCCGGAGGACTTATCCTTGGTAAATTTGAAGGGGTTCGTACAGGTCATGGCCTCCACCACCAACTTCTTCTCGCTCTTTTTGCAGATCCCACAGCTTGGGCAATGGATACAAAGTAAAAATCCCCTTACAGCTGCGTGATTAAGCCTATCCCCCCAATATTCCTTACTTCACTTTAAAAGTGTACGACTCCCCATTGCTGTAATGACACAAAAGCTTTATAAGCAAGGGAAGAGATGGTAAAGGATGAAGAGATGACAAAACATCTGATAAAAATCACGAGCGCATTTGCTCTTCTTGTTGTTGCTGCCTGTAGTGAGACAGACAAACCTTATGTGGAAAAACCTGCTAATGATCTTTATATGCAGGGCTACAATGATCTTCTTAAAGGAGAGTATAAAGAAGCCGCCGAATCCTTTGATGAGGTAGAACGCCAACATCCCTATTCAGAATGGGCAACTCAGGGACAGTTGATGGCAGCTTATACAAACTACTTAAAAGGGGAATACGATAAGTCTATAGCAACATTAGATGCGTTCCTTCAACTCCACCCTGGATACAAAAATATTGATTATGCTTATTATTTAAGAGCCCTTTGTTATTATGATCGCATCATGGCCGTCACACGGGATCAACGGAATACCCATGAAGCTCTCCAGGCCCTTTCTACTGTGGTGAAGAAGTTTCCTGAGACAAAATACGGCCGAGATGCTCAGCTTAAAATGGATCTCGTCTATGACCACTTAGCCGGCAAGGAAATGCAAGTTGGGCGTTATTATATGAAACGACAGCTCTATATTGCTGCCATCAATCGCTTTCAAACCGTTATTGATTCTTATCAAAGAACAACCCATGTTTCTGAAGCCCTCCATCGCCTTGTGGAATGTTATCTCGCCGTGGGGCTAATAAAGGAAGCGCAAACAGTTGCGGCTGTTCTTGGTCATAATTTCCCCGGCAGTGAATGGTATGCTGATACCTATCTTCTTCTCAGAGGCGAAGATTTGCGACCAGAGTGGATTAAGATGGACGATGGCTCTTGGATTGCACGACTGGTGCGCTAGTTTAATACTAGTTTTTAAGCGAGGATAGGATTTATGCTCGAGACCCTTTCCATCCGCAATATTGTTCTCATTGATGAGCTTCACCTTGAATTTACGCCAGGGCTTTGTGTTTTAACCGGAGAGACAGGGGCGGGCAAATCCATCCTTCTGGATGCTTTAGGACTGGCTCTAGGAGAACGAGCAGAGACGCGCCTTTTGAGGCAAGGAGCAAAGCAAGCCCAAGTGACCGCTCTCTTTCGCCTCCCTTCCTCTCATTCTCTCTGGCAAGAGATTGACGCCCAAGGGATCCTTTATGAAGGGCAGGAGCTTATTTTTCGCCGTGTCCTCGAAAGCGATGGCAGAGCCAAGTGTTTCCTCAATGATCACCTCATCAGTCAAACCTTGATGCGTCGTTTAGGCCAACATCTGGTGGAAATTCATGGTCAGTTTGATCAATTACTTGAGGCAAAGTCCCATCTTTTGGCTCTTGATGCCTTCGGAAAGATCAACAGGAAACCCGTTGAAGAGGCTTTTAATGCCTATAAAAACGCACGCCAAGCCCTTATAGATTTTCAAGACGCCCTCGCGAAGTCCTTCGAGAGACAAACTTTTCTCCGATTTGCTGTAGAGGAGATTGAAAAAGCAGCGCCTCGACCCGGAGAAGAACAGGACCTTGAGAGGGAACGGGCGCTTATTTCTCATCGAGCAAAACTCGCGGAAGCGCTTCTTCTTGTGGATCAGACCTTGCCTCCCCTTATGTCCGGGTTGTCTCTCTCTCACAAAACATTCAGTCGTATTCAAGAGCTTCTCCCCGAAAAACTCACACCTCTGGTAGAAGCTTCTGATCGAGCTATGGTAGAAGTTCAAGAAATCCTAGAAGGGATTAAAAGCTTAAAAGGAGACGTGGACGGAAGCCCATCGAGTCTTGAAACTCTTGAAAACCGCTTGCATGCCTTAAGAGCCTTGTCCCGAAAATACCACGCTGAAAACTTGCTGTGTCGTTTAGACGAATTTAAGAAAGAATTGGCCGCCCTTGATCACGGAGAAGACCATCTTCATGACCTTGAAGTTACCCTGCAAAAAACCAAACAAATTTACGCTGAAAAAGCCCGCGAGCTTTCTGCCCTAAGGCGCAGTGCTGCAAAGTCCCTTGAAGCAACCCTGGCTGAAGAGTTTTCTCCTCTGAAACTCCCCCACGTGCGCTTTCGCGTTCATTTTGAAGAGCTTTCGGAAGACATGGGGAGTGAACGCGGCCTAGATCGCATTGAATTTTATATTCAAACAAACCCGGGCACCCCTGAAGGACCCCTCTCCGCCATCGCTTCAGGAGGCGAATTATCGCGCTTGATGTTGGCGTTAAAAGTGGTTCTTGCAGCAGCAGAAGATGTGCCCACCCTTATTTTTGATGAAATTGAAAGTGGAACGGGCATCACCCATTCGCCTCAAATTGCCTCTCAAGGTACCCAACACATGGTTGTCTTAAAAGCCGTTACCCAAGAGGGAACCACAACCCATGTAAAGTCACTTCTCCAGGAAGAACGCTGCGAAGAAGTCGCCCGCATGTTAGCAGGCCAAGACATCACGGACGAAGCGCGAGCGGCTGCGCGGCGCTTGATGGGGGAAGTGTAAAAAGACAACATCTCTATTTTTTATATAGACATTACATAAGATTAATTGTAAAAAAATTATTGTTAAAAAGTAAATATTCAGGATGTAAAATGCACAAATTATTATCCCTCTCTTTTTTTCTATTACTCTTCCTTGCTTCTACAACTTTATATGGGATGGAAGATTGTGATGGTGTTGCTTGTGCCTCATCATCCACAACCCTTATACCCCAAAGGCATTTTTTCATCGTCCCTGAGTCAGATAGTCCCCCTGAACCCCTAACCAACACCGCCTCTTTACCAAAAGTTACTCGCGATGAATGGAAAAAGATAGAGATAGACTTTTTGAAAGAAGCTTATGCAGTAATGTTACTTGAGCCAGGGATACCACCCGAAAAAATAGAATATTTCTCAACTCAGTATTACAATCCCAAATTCTCTAAATATTTTGAGATGTATCAGATGCTTGCTAGTAAGAACAAAAAGATTTTAAAAGATATTCGCAAAGATTTGAGAACTCTCCTAGATCCATTAGGACACTTTGTTGCTGTCTTTGAAGCCTTGTTTGATTTGTTAAGAACCCATTATCGGATCAATAGTCATGACTACCTCGTTCACAAGGATCGTTTAGAAAATGATTTTTTCCCTATCGTCAAAAGAACATTTATTCTCTTTATGGCAGCTTATGCAAATTACACCCCTGAAACCCTCGGAGATTTAGGTCCCCTCACCTACCTCTCACAAAATTTTTCCGTCATCTCAGATAAGGTCCTAAAACATATTTTCTATAAGCGCGATGGAAGTGGCTTTTTACTATTTACGATGTTCCCTCATCAAAAAATGGGTGAAAATCTTTATGAAACCTATCTTCCTTATCTCACAAATCGTACCCCATATTATATCAGTGATATTGTCCTTTTCTCTCTTAATTCCCACAACACGCCTGTTCTCGAAAAAAGGCCTGGCCTCATCATTAAACGAAGTAACGCGGGACACTCCATAGAAGGTTATCGTGGAAATACCACCTCTCTTCCCTATACAACTGGCCAAGAAATGCTTGTAGGAAACCCGTCTACGATAAAAACAATCACGACACTTAAGGAAATCGCAGACCTAAAAGAAAGATATAGCCAATCAGAAGATGGCGCTTCTCAAGATGAAGAATCAAAAAGCGTAAATGAGTACTTAGACAATGCCTACACATCTGTAAGCACAACTCTTCCCTCTCAAGTCAAGGGAAATCTGATTTTTGGTATAGTACCCTTCCCTCATCATACACTAGTAGCTATCAAAGGTGTTCTCAGCACTTTCCTCGGCAATAATGACTCTACGTTTATCCCTTTCCCCTCCACTCCCCTCGAAGAAACGGAAGAAACCTATCTCTTTTTACTGGATCTTAAACAACGCCTTGCACAAAAGGATCCACAGCCTGAAGACATACACCTTCTGACCTATCTCGAAGAGACTTACTTTCCTGAAGAAACCATCGATGAAATTGTGCAAAGGTATGAGGAAGAGTTAATCGATACTTACAAAGCAGAGGCAGAACAAAAGATTCGTTTAGAACAAGAAGAACGTAGTCGCATGGTTGCTGAGGGTAGCCATTATTCATCTTCTAACAACTCTCGGATAAAAGGGTCGTCCAAAAAGAAAGAAAAGAGCAAAAAGGAAACTTCTTCTGCCGCATCAAATGCGACAACAAGCACTTCTTCTAACAATAATGCAGAGGAAGTGGATGAGCTCACAGAAAAAGCCTATCAAACAGCTAGGAAAAAACTTGAGGTCTTAAAAACTGTCAATAAAAATGGATCTATCAAATATAGAAAGTTTATGCAGATCGTGAATGTAGCCGCTCAGGGTTTATCAAACCTTAACTCTAAGCTCACCACACAGATTAACAAAGGAAGTCATGGGAATATTCAGGTAGAAGGCTCTCAGCCACAAACCCTTGTGCGCCCTCACGGTAGTGCTAAAGAAAAATCTATTTCAGCAAAGACTCAACGGAAAATCTTAACAGGCCTTGTTGAATCTCTTATGCAAAAACTTGCAAACAAGGAGTGAATTCAAAGATCTTAAGCTGTAAAAACTTCTGGTCTTGTTAAGACTACCCCCGTCAGTGCGCTTTTGAAAGAGCAAGTCTCCTCTTCACTTATTGTTAATCTCCTCTGTGCTACCATAAGAGACGTTATAAAAAAGAGGTGCTTATGAAGCTCACTCATCTTCTCTTATTTTTAGGGACTTTCTTAGCGCTAAACCCCACTACCGCACAAAAACAATCTCTCCAACCCATTATGGGTCAGGAATATGAGAAGAAAATCGACAATTCTCTTTTGAAGGATGACAAGCTTCGCATTTATTTCTGTGGAACGGGAAATCCTAAAGTGACGATGCAAGACATCCGAAAACCCGCGTGTCTTGCTATTCTAACGAAAGATGACTTCTTTGTCATTGATGCAGGGGAAGGCACAAGCCAAACTTTAGCAAAACTCGGCCTACCCTATCCTGCCATCGATAAAGCCTTTATGACCCATTGGCACTCTGATCACATGGCAGGCCTCGCGGCACTTATTAATAATACGTGGAAAGATGGGCGAAAAACTCCCTTCTTCGTCTATGGTCCTTATGGGGTTGAACAGGTTGTGAACGGCTTTAACCAAGCCTATCAGCTTGATAATCTTTATCGGGGGATCAACAGCTCCAATGGTCTTGATTTAAGCATTGGAGGTGGAGTGCCAAAGCTTATTGACCAGAAAGAAACGCCCGTAAAAGTGTACGAGCAAGGTAATATTGAGCTTTCCGCTTTTGTTGTTGACCATCCTCCTGTGTATCCAGCCATTGGCTATTCTTTGAAATACAAGGGTTGTCATATTGTGATTAGCGGCGACACCAAAGTTGTTGAAACCCTTGCCCAGGCGTCCGAAGACGCAGATGTTCTTATTAATGAGGCCTTAAGCGATGCCATCGTTGATGAAAGCATCTCGCAATTTAAAAAAAATCCAGACTTTTCTGAGGCCACAAAACAAAAAGATATTACCCTGGCGCAAGATTTGCAAAATTATCATTCAGGAACCTACGCCCTTGCAAAAATGGCTGAACAATCAAAGGCTAAACGATTATTTTTAACCCACCTTACGCCCGCCATCTTTAATACGGCAGAAGACAAGGCCAAATTCACCACGAATATGGACCAATATTATAAGGGTCCCATTACGGTTGTGGATGACGGCGATTCACTCCTCATTGAATCTGATGGGAAAGGCTGTAAAGTTCAATATATCCCTGTTCAGCAGGCGGCAGCAGACAAATTATAGGCTCGCCTAAGGTTCTGTAGGTCAGAGGCACAAAAAAGGCCTCTCGCATGTCGAGAGGCCTTTTTTGAAGACGCGAAACCTTTAGAGGTTTCGTGACGTCTGTGGAGTTATTGTGGCTGTGAAGCTGGAGTACCTCTTCCCAAATAACTCAGGGGGTTGAAGTAAGAA
>JACPNY010000048.1 GCA_016185255.1 Pseudomonadota bacterium | reverse complement strand
TTAGGGCGTGTCCTCAATTTAGTTTAAGGTAAATGAAGGAGCAAGCGAGGAATAGCATCGATTTGAAATTACGAGCCAATTTTTCAAAACGTGTTGCAATACTGCGAAAGTGCTTAAGCCTGGCAAAGAGGTTTTCTACAAGATGACGCAGTTTATACAAGTATGAATCAAATTCCGGGTTGGGTTTTTTACTGTTGCATCTGCGAGGAATAACAGGATTCATTCCAGCCTGCCTGACCTGCTCACGAATCTCTTCAGAGTCATAGCCTTTATCCGCGATAAAATGTTCTGCAGCCTCTATTTTGTCAATAATCTTATCGGCTGCTTTAGCGTCATGGACTTCACCCCCAGTGATTTCAAAATCGATCGGATTTCCATGCGCATCGGCGGCAAGGTGAATCTTCGTAGTAAGTCCTCCTCTTGATCGTCCAATAGCTCTTTCTTCACCACGCCTAGCTCCACTTGCATGCTGGTGAGCGCGGACGTAACTTCCGTCGGCGAATACCCATTCCGTATCAATTTCGCCTCGTAACTCAAAAAAAAATCTTCCCACAATCCTTTTAGAGCCCAGCGATTGAAACGATTATAAGCCGTCTTCCAGGGACAAAATTCTTCCGGCAGATCTCGCCAGGGCGCACCTGTTCTTTCTAGTTTTTGCCAAAGCTCATCGCTCAAGACCCGTCTTGTCATCTGTTTATCCCTTTTCTTTAATAAAAGAAAAAGGATCACATATTCCTAGCAAATTTGCAGCTTCAACACCTTATTCAAATTGAGGACACGCCCTAACACAGATGCGGAAGCAAAAAACACAAAAGCTAAAAGAGGAAGAAAGACGACACCAAGCAATACAGGGAGTGTGACCTTACATTAAAAGCACCTGTTTGCAGAGGATTGATCAGACTGGCATACTTTGGCTCATGCTTCGATCCTCCAGTGTCTCCCAGTTTTTTATCTACCTCAAAACCTTGATTGGCTTTGCGCCGCGGCGCTTTTACTTTTCTTGCATCTTGAGTGTGATCAGCACTTTTTTGTCGAGTGCCGGGCTCTTGATGTTGATTCCTCTATTGCACTATGTAAGCTGGCTGCCAGGTGTAGAGGGAAGTTCTCACAGTTTGCTGAAAGGCATTGTGAGCTTTTTGCCGCAATCGAGTACCTCTTTAGGTTTGGTCTTGACGTTGCTGATGTTTATCTGCCTGATTGCTGGGGTAGCAGCAGTGGATTATTGGCAGGGGCTGGTGAGCACGCGGTTTAATCAAGGCTATTTGTTTAGTTTACGGCAACGGCTCAATCTGGTTGTGGCACAAGCAACCTGGTCCTATCTTTTAGCACGCAAGTTGAAAGCAGTTGATCATATGCTTTCAACGGGATT
>JACPNY010000004.1 GCA_016185255.1 Pseudomonadota bacterium | reverse complement strand
GTCTCTTCGTCCTTATGTTTAAACTTCTCTCTCGCTTCCTGAATACGCCTTTCCCAAAGAGTTGAAGAGGTATAAAGTAGTCGGCCTTTCTCTTGGTTATATTTACGTTTTTTAGAAGAGATGTTTCCTTTGTTTTCAATGTCTTGCTTTAAATCTCCGACACTAGTGCGTTTCATAGCAAAACTAGACGTGGAAAACAAACTAAACACAAAAAGTATATATAAAAATTTTCTCATCTCTACCTCCTCACAAACACATGGCTCCTAGATAGTTGCATTACCCCAAAAAGAATTTCAATGAAACTCCTTTCAGAATGGGCAATCGGAAAGTTTGATTTCTTTCCGCAATCCCTTTAGAGTACATAATAAAACAATCAAAGGCTGCGTGTAACATTAAAACAAATGACTAAGGCTATTTCTGATAATTCTTCCAAAAAAGAACCCACACGGCGTGATTTCCTACTGCTAACAGCAGGTGCTGTGGGCACCGTAGGGGCGGCTTATTTTGCGTGGCCTTTTATCGACAGCATGAACCCCGCAGCGGACGTCTTGGCCCAATCCACCGTAGATGTGGACTTAGCCCCCATTCCAGAGGGCCAGGCCATTACGGTTGTTTGGCGCGGGAAACCTATTTTTGTACGCCACCGAACGGCTGCTGAAATTCAAGCCGCAGAGCAAGTGCCTCTTTCAGAGTTAATCGACCCCGAACCAGACAAAGAGCGTGTTAAAAAAAACCATGCTCCTTGGCTCATTGTGGTGGGAATTTGTACTCATTTAGGATGTATTCCCACAGGCAACAAGCCCACGCAAACCCGCGGGAAATATGGGGGATGGGCGTGCCCCTGTCATGGATCTCTCTATGACACCTCGGGACGGGTGAGGCGCGGCCCAGCCCCTCTTAACCTTGCCATCCCTCCTTATATGTTTTTAACAGACACCACCATTCGCATTGGGGTGGAGAAGGGAGAAGCATGAAAGTTTTTGTAAAAATCACACAATGGATTGATCATCGTCTTCCGGTCTTCACTTTTATTGATCGTGAACTCACCAAATATCCCACCCCAAAGAATTTAAACTATTTGTGGAACTTTGGCTCCCTTGCGGGCATTACGCTGATGGTAATGATCGTCTCCGGCATTTTCCTCGCCATGCACTACGATCCTGCAGCCGACAAAGCCTTTGATAGTGT
>JACPNY010000003.1:5000-21814 GCA_016185255.1 Pseudomonadota bacterium | reverse complement strand
CCCTAAGATGGCTCCCACATAGGGAATAAAAGCCATCACCCCGATCACCACACCTACAACAAGGCTAAAGTCGAGGTTGGCAAGAGTTAAGGCAATGGAGTAGTAAATTCCAACCACGAGACACACAAGAACTTGGCCGCGCGCAAACCCACCTATGGTCGCATTAATCTCTGTAAAAAGGCGTCTTAAGGTAGGTTCATAAGGACGAGGAAACCAGTCATCAATAGTGTTTATGATCTTGCCCCAATCGCGCAAACAATAAAAGGCTACAACAGGCGTGACGACAATGAGCGAGATAAGATTTGCGAGAGCAAGGCTATTTGTTAAAATTCCGGCAAGTAGTCGGATGCCCCAGGTAATGACTTCTCCCATATAGGAGCTAGCGAGGCTACGAAGACGCTCTATATCAGTGGGTTGAATATAGTGAGACGCTTCATCTAAAAGAGGTTTTATAGTAGCCATGAGACGTTCTCCATATTGAGGAACACGAGAGGCTAAATATAAAAGCTCCGTTTGGATAAAAGGAATTGCGATAAATAACAAAAGACCAATAGAAAAGAAGAAGCTTAAAACCATAAAAGCTGTGCCGAGGCCGCGAGAGACTCCCCATCTTTCAAGACACTTTACGGCAGGATTCATGGCGTAAGCAACCAAAAGCCCTGTAAGGAAAGGCATAAGAATACTGTGAAGGAGATAAAGGCTTCCTATAAAGGCCAACCCTAATCCCATCCAAAGCCAGATTTGTCGTTCTTTTGTCACGGAAGATTAACACTCATCTTGTTAAAATGCTTAAAGCCGAGCTTAACATAAGTTGCGCCAGAAAGCACAGTTGTAAGTGCAACGATGTACCCAAAATATACATTTGCAAGGGGGATCTCCAGGAGAGCTTCCCCTTGCCCTAGCAGAAAAAGGGCGAAAGTAAGTTGAACCACTGTGTTAATCTTACTCACCATCAGGGGTTTCATATCAATGGAACTCTTGAAGAGAAAAAGAAGAAGAATTCCTCCAATAATTAAAACATCTCTAAAAACAACAAGAATGACAACCCAAAAATCAATAAGGCCTATTTTTCCGAGAGCTGCATACACACCTATTAGCAGAGCCTTGTCAGCAAGAGGATCTAGATAAGCACCAAGGGTGGTGCGTGCTTTAAAAATACGGGCAAAGAAGCCGTCAAGGGCATCTGAAAGTCCTGCAAGAGCGAAAAGAAGAAAAGCAGGGAAAAGTTGACGAGAGAGAATTAAAGAAGCAATAAGCGGGACACTGAGTAAGCGTGCAAGACTAATAAGATTAGGGATGTTCATAGTTTTTTTCATCATGGAATAATCCGCAAAAACATCATTTAATAAATGGCTTGTGAACGAGGAGGGAGTGCATTTGATGAAATCTCCCAGTCTTGTCCTTGAGGGCTAAGAGTTAAGTCGTCTTGATAAAGACGTTGCTGGAGCTGAGGCAGCTCCCCTGTGTAAGCGACTTCTAGGACTGCACTTTGAGGGGAAAGGGTGACTACGTTGACTTTATCCACACCCGGCAAGCGTTCAAGAGTTTGTTTAATATGTTGCCAATCGGCAAGGGTAGAATAAGATGCTGTTATTTTTAGGGAATCCCCTTCTTTTTTGAAGGAGAGTGCTGATGGTTCAGAGGACGCGAGATCTTGGCGAAGCCAGGCTTGAACCTGCGAGTCATCAAAGTGAAAGGTCAGGGAGGCTACATAACTTTGTGGAGTTGTTTTCTCTCGATCGATCGAAAAATTTGTGACCATATCTATTAAGACGTCCTCAGGAGGTGAAGGGGGGTAACTGTCAGGAAAGTTCTCTTTTACAAGCTTTTGAAAAGCGAGAGTATGAGCCTTTGTAAGGGCTTGGTCCCGGGCAGCCGCTGCCGAATCGGCAGTTACAGATACTTTTACATCTGCTATCAAATCATATAAGGTAAGATGGGGACAAAAAAAGAACTGTATACGCCAAGAGATGTCACAATTCTTTCTCTGTCAGCACAAGAGTTTTATTTCTGTCCTTCTTCAACATCTAGAAAAACGTTACTAATCTGAACACCAAGCAGGAGAGGAGTTTTCCCATCAAAAGCAGGATTCCGCAGTGTTAGCCAGGTCTTTTTTTCATTAGCTGGCACAATAGCAGATAATGTGACACTTCTTTGTCCAGGTTTTACAGTAACGCCGCCTTCATAATACCCATTCTGTTTGGAATTAAGGAAAGCGATGGTTGTTTCCTGCGTTGCTGGTTGATCAAATATACATCTAACGGTCAATCTCTGATTTGGTAGAACCTCGATTGAGTCTGTCTTTAAAATACCTATTTCTTCCCACTCTTTTAATAAAGGAAGCTTGTCTGCAGTGCTCTCTTCAATATCTAGAAAAACGTTCCTAATCTGAACACCAAGAGGAAGAGAAGTTTTTCCATCAAAAGCGGGATTTCGAAGTGTTAGCCAGGTCTTTTTTTCTCCATCTGGAACCATAGAAGATAATGTGATGCTTCTTTGTCCAGGTTTTACAGTAACCTCGCCCTCATAATACCCATTTTGTTTGGAATTAAGGAAAGCAATGGTTGTTTCATGCGTTGCTGGTTGATCAAAGATACATCTAACAGTCAGCCTCTGATCTGGTTGAACCCGGATCGAGTCTGTCTTTAAAATACCTGTTTCTTTCCACTCTTCTAATAAAGGACGCTTTTCTGCAGTGCTCTCTTCAATATCCATCAAAACCTTACTAATCTGAACGCCAAGAGGGAGAGGAGTTTGGCCATTAAATCCGGGATTATAGACTGTGAGCCAGGTCTGTGTCTCGCCATCTGGGACAACAGAAGAGAATGTGACACTTCTTTGACCAGGTTGTACAGTAACGCCACCCTCATAATAGTCATTCTGTGCGGAATTAAGAAAAGCGATATTTGTTGCATGTGTAGCTGGTTGATCAAAGGTACATGTAACGGTCAGCTTTTGGTTTGGTTGAATACCCATGGGATGTGATTTGACAAGACCGAGCCCAACCCACTCTTGCAAGAAATCATTGTGTTGCAGAAGAGTTTGACTCTTTGCACTTATATTTATGGTATTAGGCTTTAGGGCAAGCGGCATTTGATCTGTGCCATTAAAAGCGGGGTTACGGAATACTAAGCAGGTCTGTGTTTCGTCAGTTGGCACAACCGAGGAGAATGTAATACTTCTTTGTCCAGGTTGCACAGTAACCCCTCCCTCATAATACCCATTCTGTTTGGAATTAAGGAAAGATATAACGGTTGGCTGCGTTACTTCATCAAATTTACAGGTGACAGTAAGTATCTGGCCTTCTTGAACCTCGATGGGCTTTGTCTTGACAAGGCCTAAGGGAACCCAATCTTCTAAAACCTCAAAGGGAACAGGAAGGGATATCTTTTTTTCTACAATAGCAATGGCAGCTAATAGCACTTCTTTTTGTAGAACAGAAAAGCGAGTATTTGTAGGTTCAAGTAATTCATTCCTGAATTCTATAACCTTTTGAGGTTGTTTACTAAAATACTTATGCATATCCCGTACAATGTGTGGAATAACCAAACTTTTTATTTGTTTGAACTGCAGTTCAGAGACTGTTTTCTCGAGTTCGGGAAAGAGATCTAAAACAGTATCAATTTGGAAAGATTTCTCTAACAGCGCATCTTTAAGAAGGTTAAAGACATCTATAGTAGCGAAGGCATCTAAGGAAATTGGCGTCTCCTCTGTTTTGTCCTCGAGTATACTGGCTTGATCTAGATCATCCTTGAGAGAAAGGAACTCTTTGAAGTCGCTTTTGAAAATCTTACCTAAAACGTGGGCATGGCGTTCAATAAGGATCTTTTTTATTGCATCAAACTCCTTGGGATTATCATCCGGGACCAAGAAGGGCAAAACACGAGTAACTGCCAGAAGGGTCAAGGTATCTTGATTTTCCTGTAGTGTCATGCGAAGAAAGGTAAAGGGGTTCTCTGCTTCCTGGAGGGCTTGTCCTAGTGTTTGTGTTCTTTGTTCAAGAAGCTCTCTTGGATCATTATAATCTTCGGATACCTCCCTTAGCATCTGACGGTCTAGATGATCTAAGGCCTCGGTGCGCGTCTCGGTGAGTTTCTCGCGTTCTATAATATCGATAACCTGTAATACGTGCGCATGTTCATTTAGCTGATATCGGTCTGTATTACCTTCTCGCAGGCTCTGTTTTAAACGTTGCAGCTCTTTCAGATTATCCCACTGGAGTTGGTGTCTATATTCTTGAATGATTTTCTCGGGTTCTGCAATAGCGATAAGCTTTAATAGTTCGTCACGGTCATCTAGCAGCTCTTGGTCTGCTGTATTTTCTATTAATGCCTTTTTCAACAGTTGAAGTTGTTGTAGGTACATCCACTCTACTTGCTCTCTATGGTGTTGAGTAGCCTCTTCTCTTTTTTTAGCGGCTACAATAGCGATGGCTTTTAATACTTCCTCATGCTCATCTAGCTGATATCGGTCTGTATTACCTCCAAGCAGGTTCTGTTCTAAACGTTGCAGCTCTTCCAGATTGTTCCACTTGAGGTGTTCTACATGGCGTTGACGAACCTCTTCTCTTTTTTTAGGTTCTGCATTAGCGATAAGCTTTAATAGTTCCTCACGTTCAAGGAGTTTGTCTAGGTTTACATGCTCATTACCTTCAATCAGATCCTGTTTGAAACGGAGTAGCTGTTGTAAGTCCATCCGATCAAGGTTATCCATATGGCGCTGAATAGTCTCTTCTCTAATGTTTCCATAAGAATAAGAATCACTACGAGGTGTTGCGTGGAAGGTGTGATCAAATGTCTGAGGATCGGTTGAGTGATCGTTTATAACATGCCCAATCTCTCTCTCTAACTCCTCTGCAGAAACGTTCGTATAGTCGAGGTGTGTTCTGTGGCTTTCAAGATCCTTCTGAATAACCTGTTGTGTCTGTTGTGGTAAACGGCGTGGGTGCAAAGCATTTTCTGGATAATAGCCCACATCTGCTAACTGCGTGTCATTAATGTTTTCCATCGTTTGAAGGGCGAAAAGGGCAAAATTATGACGGGCATTTATATCTTCAACCGGGCATAAGGGATTAAAATGCTCTCGGTATTGTAAAATTGCATGATTCGCCATAGGATTTTCTAGATTGCCTTGAATAAACCCAGATATCGTCCAATTTTCATTATTATTATCGTCCCGCTCAAAAATGGCGACATTCTTTTGAAACAATCGACAGGCCAGCAACATTGCTGAAGAGGGTGTCTGAATACAGCCGCTTTGGAATAGTTTGACCCTTGTTTGAAGCGCTTCATGAGTTTCTAAATACTTTTTAAACTCAGTGCGAGCATCTGGAGTCTGCGTTCGCTTATAGCCCTCTTGAAGATAATTTATTGCGCGTTTTCGAATTTCTTGTTCATCATCTTTTTTCTCGCGCGGAATGTAGAAATATACTGTTCCTTCTTTTTTATTTTGTATTGTTGTTGCGATTAATTCTTCGGAAGGTATCCATTTCCCTATCTTTTCCTGTTCTTGGGTTATAAGAAGTTTGAGGTTAGGGTCTCGGCTGTTGCGGCCTCCTCGCCATGATAACATGGCTTCCTCCAGTCCATCAGCAACTAGAATATCTCTAACGAGCGGTGCTGGTACATAATTAAGCTTTCCCTCAAGCGCCTGCTCTAATAAAGCACCCCATCTTTCGTGGGTTACCTCAAGCGGGCTTTGGGCCTTTAAGGAGTACAGGAAAGAAAGCGTCTGATAGTAGGAATCATCGGGGATATTTCCTTTTACATGTAAAACAGACATGGGGGTATGCGTTTTAGAGTCAGTCCACTGACAAACGCCGGTTTCGAGAGGAACAATACGAGACGTTAGATCGTCTTTAACGAGTCTTATTGCGGTGCTCATGGCCTTTTCTTCCGCTAGGCGCTCAGGGTAAGGGATTTTGCATGTTATTCCCCAAACAGGAGAGGTGGCCATCATAAAAGTTAGAACTCCTTTTGAGGCATAACTTAATAATTGTTTCCTTAAATCTTTTGAATGGCGCTTAGACATAAGATGAACTCCTAAGAATATGGGTTAATGGGATTCTTAAATATATTTTGTATTATATTTTTGTCAATAAAAACAGGGTCTCATTGAAAACTTCATTTTCCAACAATAATTATTGTTCTATACATAGAAAATGAATGTTTTGTTGTCAAGAGGGGACCGTTAATAAATAACATTTTCTTGTAATTATCCATAACTCGAATGTCCTATATTATTTACCATCTTCTGGGTGACGGTCCCTTCTGCAGTCTAGTTGGCTTTAATGCTCTTGAGGTGCCCGAATCAAACGTTGGGTTGAGCGCCAAGAAGAGGGCACCTCCTTCCATCGACTTTGCTAGCATCGAGAGTTTTATATCTCTTCAACATCCAGAAAAACGCTACTAATCTGAACACCAAGAGGGAGAGGTGTGTGCCCATTAAACCCGGGATTACGGATTATTAACCAAGTCTGTGTTTCACCTTCTGGAACAATGGAAGAGAAGGTAGCTTTTGTCTCCCCTATCTTCACAACTACTCCCCCAGAATAATAAGCATTCTGTGCTGTGTTAATAAAATCTATAGCTGTTACATCCGTTGCTGAATCAAACTCGCATGTTACAGTCAGTTTTTGGCCGGGTGTAACAGGGATAGGGTTTGTTTTTACAAGGCCAAGTCCAACCCAATCTTGTAAGAAATCAACTTGCTTAAGAGTCTGTCTCTTATGCGTAGCAGAAATTTCAGGCTCTGCAGGAGTTGTAGCGGACGTTGGCGCTGTGGCAACAGGCTTTTGTGGGAACATTATTTGCGTGAGCCATGTTTGCAGTTTTTTCTGTTTTTGCTTAGCAATAGCCTGACGGGCTTTATCTCTGATGTGCTGTGCTGTCAGATCCCCCTGTTGATCTGGAAAGTGTTTAGCTACTTGGTCAGCCAAAAACAAAGCGTACTTCCAACTCTTATTTTCTATGGCTGCATTGGCTTCGTTCAGATACCTCTGAAGGTTAGGCTTCACATAGGATACATACCCTTCAGGATTCAACTTAACAGCACTATCATCAATCTGGGCGGTTTGCAGTGCAGTTCTTAATCTTTCATAGAGATTTTTAAGCTGTAATTCCTCAAGCCGTTGTGTGACATTTGTAGTATCCTCCACTTTGGCAATCCAGGAGGTTGCGAGAGCTCTCATGTGGGCCTGATAAAGATGATCGTCAGCACGAATTTCTTCAATGTTGCCATTACGTTCAATAAATTTCTCATGGTAGAAGTCCCATCTGTTAGAGGCTGAGACAAAAGGATTGGATTGTTCTGAAAATTGAAAGGGTCCTATTGCATGTTTGATTTCAAGCCTGCTCTCTTGATGTTCTAATGTACGCCAAGCAGTTGCGAGGTCGCTCTGAGAAGCTTTCCAAGCCGAAAGAGCTGCTTTGACGTAAAAATCAAGCTTAATCTGTTTAGGGTTTAATTTAAAATAGGACTCAAAGTAAGTTGCAGCTAAAATATGGTGCTCCTCACTGGTATTAATTTCTTCAGGGCCAAAAGGCTTGACTGCTTGTGAGTAAGCCGCCAAAGCTGCTGTCAATAGGGCTTTTTCGGGATTAAAATCAGGGTCATCATCAATGATTGATAAACCCCTCTCTACTCGGTTAATGGCTTCTGGATATTTGCCCAATGCACGGGCTATTTCTCCTGAGTATATGTACACATCCTTCAGTAAGGCGGGAAGGGAAATTTCTTGATTTCGTGCGCCGGCAAATCTTTGACCCTGCGTATTGAGAAGACTATATATCATGACGTCAGGTACATGGGTTATGAAAAGCGCGTAAGCTTCCTCATAATATTCTTTGATTTTACTAGGGTGATGATTGCCTAAGTTTATAAGAACCCTGGCAAGATTTAAATAGGGAGTAAGATGATCTTCAGCAGTTGTTCCTTCGATCTCACTTACAAGAGCCCTAGCCCTTCTTACAACAGCTTCAGGATTATTCCCATTAGCATCTAAACAAACGCTAAAATTTCTGCGTGCCACAATAGTGTGACTTAGGTCTTTTTTAGGAGGTGCAGATTGCATTGTTGGCTCAGCAGAAGGAGCCGCTTTTGTACTAGGAGGAGTTGGCAGTGCTCTTTTTTTAGGGAGAGTAAGAGCAGAAGGATTTTCTTGTTCTTCATCCATTGCAAAGACAGAAGATTTTGCAATGAGAATGGTTAATGCCAAAGAGCTTGTAAATGTTCTAAAATTCATGTTTTATTCCTCCACCAAATAAAAAAAGAAAATTTTTCTCCTTATATGTAATGTAGACATTCATGTATTTCAATAAATAATGACATTTTTTAATAAAAAATATAATGTTGTTCTCTGTCACAGCTGACGTGACAAAAGGATTGTGTTCTTCTTATCTTGCGGCTACAACTAGGGGGAAAAATTTGCCGGGGAGAAAGAACGACAATGGATTTTTTGATAGGCTTAGGCTGGTATATAATACCTTTTTTGATTGTTTTGTCTATTCTCGTGTTTGTGCACGAGTTGGGGCATTATCTTGTTGCTCGCTATAATGGCGTGGGAGTCGATGTTTTCTCAATCGGCTTTGGACCCGAGGTTTTTGGGTGGAATGACAAGGTAGGAACGCGGTGGAAGGTCAGCTGGTTCCCCTTGGGAGGCTATGTCAAAATGGTGGGGGACGCAGATGCCGCCAGCACACCGGATAAAGCCGCGTTGAAAAAAATGAATGAGGAAGCAAAAAAACGCTCTCTCCATCACAAAACAGTGTGGCAGCGCATAGCCGTTTCTGTAGCAGGACCTGCGGCTAACTATCTTTTTGCTATTCTTCTTTTCTCTGTTCTCTTTGCGACTATTGGGCAACGGTACACAGTGCCTATTATACAAGGCATTCAACCAGGAAGTGCTGCAGAGGTCGCGGGACTTCAGATGGGAGATTATATTAAAGCGATAAATGGAAATCCGATCGCACGCTTTGAAGATCTCCAACTGCTTGTGCAAAGCCATCCTGGGGAGACGTTGGAAATTCTCCTTGATCGACAGGGCCACATCCTCACTCTTTCTGTGACACCGACACTTTCTGAAATAAAGGATCACTTTGGTTATTCTCACAAAGTTGGGCTTTTGGGTATTCAAGGAAAAGAGGCCGGGTATACTCATCGTCCATGGTGGTCATCATGGTGGTATGCAACGGAAGAGGTTGTCTCCTTAAGTTATCAAACCTTAAAAGCTTTGGGCAACATTATTATAGGTGCCAAATCGGCGGAAGGTCTTGGGGGGCCCTTGCGTATTGCTCAAATGTCAGGAGAGATTGCTCAATCTGGAATTGTTGCGCTTATTTGGTTTATGGCCCTTTTGTCTGTGAATTTGGGACTCATTAACCTTTTCCCCGTGCCTATGTTAGATGGGGGGCACCTATTGTTTTACATTATTGAGGCTGTACGAGGGAAACCTCTCTCTGAGAATGCTCAAGAATGGGGCTTCCGTATGGGGTTTGGGTTAATTGTGGGGCTTATGCTTTTGGCGACTTGGAATGATGTAATGACTATTTTCTTTAAATAAAAAGAGGTTTTTTGTGGTGCGGCGTTCGTTTTTCTTAGCAATAACTTTAGGTATGTGCTTCCTCACGACGTATGGGTGGGCAAAAGAAGTTATTCGCACGATTGAAGTTGAGGGAAACCGACGCGTCGAAACACCAACTGTCATGAGCTACATTGATGTTAAACCTGGGCAAGCTGCAAGCGAGGGTAAGATTGAAGAAATTCTTAAGAACCTTTTTGCTACAGGGCTTTTTGCAGACGTTATGATAGAGCAGCAAGGGGACCGTTTGCTTATTAAGGTTGTTGAAAATAAAATTATTAATCGTATTGCCCTTGAAGGAAATAGCCGTCTTAAAGATGACGTTATTATGGGCGAAATAGGGATAAGGCCTCGAGAGGTCTATACGCCGGCAAGAGCCCAAGAAGCTGCCCAAAAAATTCGTGATATGTATCGCTTGAGTGGACGCTATGGCGCCAAAATTGAGCCTAAAATTGTAGAGCGTGAAGAAAATCGCGTTGATCTTATTTTTGAGATTGATGAGGGAAAACCAACGCGCATAAACAAGATTATTTTCGTAGGAAACAATCAGTTTAGTTCAGGGCGTCTTGCGTCTGTGATCATGACAAAGGAATCTCGTTGGTATCGTTTTTTTAGCACGGATGATACCTATGACCCTCATCGACTTGCTTTTGATAAAGAGCTTTTGCGTCGTTATTATCGTGAACATGGATATGCGGATTTTAAAGTAGATTCTGTTGTGGCAGAGCTTGATCCCGATGACCAAGAATTTTATATTACCTATACTCTTAATGAGGGGCCACGCTATCAATTTGGGGATGTAAAAGTCACCATAGAGCTCCCAAAATTAGCGCCAAATTGTGTGACAGGTTGTGTTCTTCCGGAAAAAGGAGAATGCTTTAATAGCAAAGAAGTTGAAAGAACTGTTGAGAAGTTAATCAGTTCTATTGGAGAGCAGGGATTTGCTTTTGTGGAAATTGATCCTCAATTTAAGCGTAATCCTGAGACACTAACTATTGATATCAACTTTGTTGTAAAAGAAGGGCGTCATGTTTACATCAATCGAATCGACATAATAGGAAATGATAGAACCGATGATGATGTTATTCGGAGAGAATTTCGTCTAGCTGAGGGAGACGCGTTTAATAGTGTCAAGCTCAAACGTACAGAAGAATGTCTTCAAAATTTAGATTTTTTTAAAAAGGTTGACATAAAACAAGAAGAAACCAGTGTTCCCGATAAGGTTGACTTGAAAGTAGAAGTTGAGGATAAGCCCACCGGATCTCTTCAATTTGCTGGAGGATATTCCACAGTGGATGGTCCTTTAGCAAGTGTTACGATGAATGAAAGGAACCTCATGGGGAAGGGGTATGACCTTTATGCGAGTGCGATGGTTGCTAAACGAGCGAGGGATTTTCACACAGGCTTTACAAATCCTTATTTTCTTGGAAAACCCCTTTCTGCAGGTATCGATTTATTTCATTCTTCTCGTAAATATAGTACAAAAACAGTTGGATGGGCAGGGTATAGTCAGATGAAGACAGGAGGAACCCTCTCGCTTGGGTATGACCTTATGGAGCGTTTGGGTCAATCCTGGAGCTACACTCTTCGTAAGGATCACATTGGTGATATGAGAAATAATGCGTCTCCTTTTCTGCTCGCACAACAGGGAAACTGGGTAGTGTCGGCAGCAGGACATGGGTTGTTTTATGACAAAAGAGATAGCAGCGTTGACCCAACTAAAGGATATTTTGCTGGGATTGGAAATGAGCTTGCGGGCCTTGGGGGACAGGTTCGATATTTAAAAAATTCTGTCCGTGCCGGTGTTTATATTCCTTTTGACGAGGAACACAACTGGGTTCTTTCCACCAAGGTTTCAACTGGAATCATGACAGGATTAGGAAAAACGACGCGTGTTGCTGACAGGTATGAATTAGGGGCAGATAGTTTGCGTGGCTTTGCTGATGGAGGAATCGGTCCTCGTGACATGCGCACAGGAGACGCACTGGGCGGTCTTGTTTACTACAAAGCAACGGTCGAGCTTTCCTTGCCTTTAGGGCTCCCGAATGAGCTTGGGATTAGAGGCAGTCTCTTTACTGATGTAGGAAGCGTTTGGCATTCAGGTAATTCATCTCCTTTTATTAAAGGAGATAACCCGAGGCCGCGCGCAGGTGTAGGTGCTGGAATTACCTGGCGCTCGCCTTTTGGACCTATTGGAGTTTATTATGCCCCCTTGGTATTTGGTGAGAAAAATGTTGACCGTAAGCAACAATTTAATGTTACATTCGGCTCTAGTTTTTAAAAGCAACTTAAAGGAGAAAAAAAATGAAGAAAATTTTGTGTGCTGCTTTTTTAGCGTCTGCAGCTATTCTTACATCTGCACAAGCTGACACGCTTCCTGCGCCAGTAATTTGTGTGGTGGCACAAACAACCTTAGACAAATCCGCAGCTTTAAAGTCTATCGTGAGTCAATTGGAAAAAAAACGTACCGAGATTCAAAAAGAACTTTCTACTGATGAAACAAAGCTTAAGGCCGAAGATAAAGAACTCAGCGAAAAGCAAAAAAAGATGACTGAAAAAGAATTTGCAGAGAAGCGTCAAGCTTTTGAGAAGAAAGTTCGTGAAGTTCAGTCAAAGCTTGAAATTAGAAGAGTTCAAATGGAGCTTGCCTTTGAAGAAGCGAAGAAGAAGGTCTATGAAGCTTTCCTAAAAGTTGCTGATGAGGTAAAGCAAGGAGCGGGTGCTAACATTATGCTTTATAAAGAAACGGTTGTGACAGCAGACGCTGCATTTGATTTATCTAATCAAGTTTTGGAAAAGTTAGACAAATCTTTGCCAACTGTTCAGGTCACTTTTAAATCTGAAGCTGACATTAAGCAGCTTATTCAGCAACAACAAGCACAGCAATAAGGACAATAATGAAAAAGAGACTAGCTACTAGTCACGTGTGTCATTCCCGCCTTCATAAGAACGGGGATGGCACAAAAGTGTACTTCCTCACGATTCTCTTTGTTCTGTTGGCTTCTTTGTTCTCACCACCAACTCTTTACGCTCAAGATAACTCAGACCTCGTTGTGGAATTAGTAAATCGTGTGGCAGCTCTTGAGGCGGAGCAGAGAGAGCTTCGAGGGAATTTGGACGAAGCTCACCATGAGCTGTCTCTTCTTCACAAAAAAATGGAGACTTTAAACGCAGATATTGACTATCGTTTTAAGGGTTCTGAGGGCGGAATAGACCCTCATGCGCTTACACCGCCTGAGTCTTTAGAAGAGGATGTGATAGAATCGTCCTCTTCCTCTACGCCAGAAAAGGAGTATGAAAAAGCGCGCGCTCTTTTGGAAAAAGGAGAGTATGATGCCGCTGAAAAGGCTTTTTCAGCTTTTGTAAATGCGCATCCGAAGCACGAGCATGCAGCAGCGGCCCAATATTGGTTAGGTGTTACTTATTTTGTTCGAGGGATGCATGAAAAAGCAGCCGCGAGCTTTGCTAAGGGATATAAAAACTATCCTAAGTCTTCAAAAGCACCAGAGGGTTTACTAAAACTCTCAAAATGCTTGGCCGCTCTTGACCGCAAAGCGGATGCCTGTGCTACCCTAGAGCAGCTTGAAACTGATTTCCCTAAAGCGCTTGTCAAAGAGGTTGCGAGCGATCGAGGAAAACTAAAGTGTCAGTAGCTGAGATTCTTTGAAGTTCGTCTCCCTGAATTGAGAATTTCAATCAAGAAGATCTCGTCTCAGTGACTCATTGCAAGAATACTGTCACTATTACCATCCCCATCTGTGTCTATGGCTACGTACCTATGGCCGTCTCCGCCGTGTGCTCTCAGAGTATTTAGGGCCTGATCTAATGTCACGGCTCCTGGTGTATCCCTTGGAACGCGGAGAGCGCTATCAATTTGACCATCCCCATTTGTGTCTACAAGGAGGAATACATTTTGTGCACCCGATCTTCTGACACTCTGCTCGGCCTGCACTAATGTGAGGGTTGGTACCGTTTTAAGGACAGTTGCGTTGACGCTTCCCCCCTGTCCGGCAACGAATCCCCCTGGTGCGGGTATGGGCTTTGTTGTTGGAACCGCTGCGATAGTCTCCTGTGTCATGAGAGCGAATATAAGTAAGGATGGTAAAATTGAAATTTGCGTTGATATTTTTATATGCATCGTATAGCTCCTTTTGTTTTTTTATTAAGAGTAACAAAGCGTACGTCATCAAAAAAAATATTGAATTTTAGCGTGTAAGATTAAATTTAGCACGTATTGGTTGTGAATTCGTTAATGTTGTAAAGACTTCTTTGGAAAGAGTTGAGCGGTAATGGATGGAGAATAACAGAAGAAATAGTAAGTACCTCTATTTCTTCTTAGTCTCTTCATTCCATACATCGCCCCATTCACTATCGCGTGCTTTTGTATAAACTTCTCCATCGCTTTTTGAAGAAATGACGCGCTTCAAGTCTCCTTTTTCTGTACAAAGGTCTAAGATAACATGCCCTGTTTTTCGAAGAGGAGCTTTAATGATTCTTCCTTTTGGAAGAGGGACGGGTTGGGGGGAAATCACAAGGTAGGTGTACTTTTCATCTTCATAGGGTAAGGCACCCTCTTTGGCGCGTCTATGATATTTCCCACGGGGAATGCGTACGCTAAAATGACACCAATCCTTTCCTTCTTTAAAGGCGGGCGCAAGCGGGCAGGGCGCAAGGTGCGGGCATGGGGCCACACTATAGGCACCGAGTTTTAATAAGAGATTGCGTGCATTTAAAAGATTCCCAAATCCTTGCGGTGTTCCGGGTTCTAGAAGAATCAACAGCTGATCCGTTGCTTGATACGCTCTTTCTAAGAGATGAACCTGTTCTTTCGAAGAAAGTTCATTAAGAACGTAGGAGAGCACAACGGCATCATGGGAAGGGAAAATTTCCGCTTGTGTAATATCATCCCTGCACCAAGCGAGTTGCAGAGGATCAAGATTATTTTGTGTGAGGTGTTGTCCTAAGCGTAACAGTTCAACATCTTTTTCAAAAAGGGTGATGCGTTGAAGATGAGGAAGGGCATCGGCTGCAGCCCACGCAAGACTTCCGGTTCCTGCACCTAGGTCTAAAAGACTTTGGATAGAATTAAGAAAAGGCTCTGTGCGACGAAAAACCTGACGTATTGCCCCATAGGTGGCGGGGAGACGGGCGGCTATATAGGCTTGGCGGTGGAGTTGGGTTTCAATCGCAAGCCCTTGCCTGTAGCGTTGAGTCAGCTCAAAGCAGGCCTCTCGCAGCTTATCAGGAGATAAAGGAGCAAGCTCTCGATCAATGGCATTTGATAATTGTAAAGGAAGCGTTTCCACGGCTTCTCCCTCCCGTATTTTCTTTTACTTATTAAACCATGCTTTGTCTGTCAGATGCTATGAAATTTTTAGAAGTTAGGGGAAACGGCAGTCAGTTTTTCCTCACTTCTCATTGTTAAAAAATCTCTCATGTGCGCCCTAAAAACTCTCCATGGTAATGTACTAGTGGATCTTTGTTTGGTTGTGAGTCATAAAATAGGCTTTTTGTATTCAAAATAACCTTTGGTTTATTGAGTTCATTGTTTCACAATAATATTAATAGATCATTAACATGTATTGGAATTTGTTCAAATTCTCAGACCTTCCTTTCTTGAAAAAATCTTCTTATGCATGTATGGTCTTTCAAATTTATATCAGCCTTATAAAAAAAACTGATAATAAGATAAGAAAATGCAGGCTTCTTGACGTACCTTAAGCGTAATATGAGTGAGTTGTTAAAGCTGATTCCGAGCTCTCGCTTCGACTCAGCTTTTGCCATGAAAAGTTTGCGCGGAGGTCGTGGGGTTAGATTCTATCGGCCTCCCCGCCTGCGCGGGATGATAAAGGTAGGGTTAACGAAACTATGACCTTTTATTCATGATGAGTATAAGGTCTAAAAATAATTAAAAAAACACAATAGGGATGCTTTGAAACACGCACAAAATAATATGTCTTTCATGAGGAAAGAACCCCCATTCTTGTGGGATAAAAAAATTTCAACCTATTGTTTAGCCATTGTTTTTTATTTAACGGTTATTATTTCCTCTGCCTGGGGACAGTTTCAATCGAACATTGTTCCCTTGGCCTCTTCAGAGTACTCAAAAGAAGAAAAAAAAGAAGAAAAAAAAGAAGGGGCTCCACCGGCAAATAAACTTTATGTATGGGGCTCTGTAAATACATATTCGACTATTGATAATTTTTTTCTTTCTCGACTCAAAGGGCAAGAATATGGAGGTACTTTAGGGGCAGACTATAAAGTTCTCTCTGACTTAAAATTAGGATTTTATTATATTCGGCGTCATACCAACTCTCTCTCACCTCTTGGAATGACGACTGTGCAACCCGATGAGGATAATTACTATCCTTATCTTATGTATAATTTTACTCCTAACTTCTTTTTAAATGTTGTGGCGGGATACAGCTATATCGCGACGCAAATTAAAAGATTTAATCTATCCAATTTCACACCTATTTTCTCCAAAGCCAAAGCCTCTCGGTGGTCTGTTTATCCTTCTCTAACCTATGCATTTGTTCCGGCCGATAACTGGCTAGGATCTTTTCAGCTAGGGTATGGTTTTGAGTATTTTTCAAGTGACCCCTATCGGGAGTCTAACAATAATCGTGTGAGTGGCACCATGAGTATGAAGAATTATGGATTTACGTTTCTGGATATTTCTTATTTTTTTAAAATTGCATGTGATCCCTTAACATCCATAGCCCCCTACGTACAAGGAGGGGCAGATTATAACTTTCAATGGACTCCTATAAAGCTTTCAAACCAACAGGTCTTTGGTCGAGGCCGCGAAGGATATACGGTAGGGACAGGATTGAGATTTTATTTTACGAATGATGTTACGCTTGCGGCTGGGTGGCAACGCATAGGGGGGCATAGCGGACAAACAAATAATGTTTATACGGTCCTTTTACGTGCAGGAATTTATTAGGATGTGTCTTTAGAGTAATAGAATTTGAGTGACTCGGCCGTATCAGCTTCAACTTTTGGGTTTAATACCATTTCTCCTAAATAGATACCATATCTCCCCCACTGTCATCTTGAATTTATCGCAGGATCTTATTGGTACGAGACCCCGAACACAGGATGGCAACGTATGGCAGGGCAGCGACAGACACCTATGCCCTATTTTTGCGTGTGGGGGCTTTTTAAATTACCTTATGTGGCAGAGAGAACATCACATTGCCGGGTGCGGTGCAGGTTAAGTGAAAAAACATAA
>JACPNY010000022.1 GCA_016185255.1 Pseudomonadota bacterium | reverse complement strand
TCAGCGCTATTTTCCTCTGATAGATGCTCACGGAAAGTTGGCTCCTGAATTTGTGGTTATTGCTAATATACATGCGCCCGACCACGGCAAAACTATTGTGATAGGAAATGAGAGGGTCTTGCGAGCACGCCTTGCAGATGCCCAGTTCTTTTGGGAACAGGATCAAAAAAAGCCCTTAGAAAATTTTAACGCTGCTTTAAAAACGCGTCTCTTCCATCAGCACCTGGGAAGCCTTTTTGATAAGGTGGAGCGGCTGCAAAAGCTTTCCTCTCGCCTTGCAAAAAAGGGGGGAGTTAATCCCAAAACTGTCATGCGCGCTGCTCTTTTATCTAAAGCAGATCTCGCTTCTCATATGGTTGGCGAGTTCCCTGAACTCCAGGGTATTATGGGACGCTATTATGCACAGGCTCAAGGGGAAACGCCTGAGGTGGCATGCGCTATTGAAGAACACTATTGGCCAAAAGGAGCGGGCGGACCTATTCCTGAGGCCATTCCAAGCCTCCTTCTCGGGATTGCTGACCGCTTGGATACACTCATGGGCTTTTTTGCAATTGGCATTACGCCCACAGGATCCAAGGACCCTTATGCGTTAAGGCGCGCAGGCCTGGGGCTTATTTCCCTTTGCTTAACCCCCCAATTGAGTCTTTCCATGTTGGAGGCGCTTGAATGGGCCTATGAGGCGTATCCCTGGTCAGAACTCACCGCCCCTGTCATTAAAAGCAAAAAAGAGGCTGTTGAGGATTTATGGCAGTTCCTGCTTGAGCGCTTTAAATTTTTCCTCCGAGATACGCAAGGCAGTCCTTATGATCATGTGGAAGCTGTGTTGAGTGTGGCTTATGATAATCCTACCTTTTTTGACCTCGCCTTAAGAACACAAGCTCTCGATCAACTTATGGGCGTGGAAGATGGAAAAAACCTCTTAGTTGCCTATAAAAGAGCCTCAAATATTTTGAAAATTGAAGAGGATAAAGATGGCCGCCTTTACGAAGGATTTGTCTCAAAGAATGTCTTCACTACCCCAGAAGAAAAAGCTCTTTTTGAAAATCTGGAAACAAAATCTCCTGAGATTCAAGGTCTTGTTCAAAAAAATGATTTTATCAAGGCCGTTCAGAATTTAGCTACCTTAAGGCCTTATGTAGACCAGTTCTTTGACAAAGTAGTCGTCAATACAGAAGAGGAACACGTCAGAACCAATAGACTCCACCTTCTTGCTTATTTGCGAAAAACATTGCACCAAGTCGCCGACTTTTCAAAAATTGAAGGAAAGAGTGTGAGTTAATCTTACCTGAGTTTTGGATAAGAAATTAAATTCTCTCTTACAAAACAAGTAATTAGCGTCATTGCGAGGAGTGAAACGACGAAGCAACCCAGTGCAAACAACGCATGTCCGCAGGACAGGCAGCCTTTTTTATCTACATAAGCCCAGCATTTTTCTAGAAAATAGAAAGACTTCATTCCTTCGGAATCAATTCTTTGTCCTGGGTTGCTTCGTCGTTTCACTCCTCGCAATGACATAATGTGTTGTTTATAAAACAAAAAAAGAAATCCTTATCCAAAACTTAGATAAGGATACAATTTTCCTAATTGTGAGGGGAGTTTTTTTCCGAAGAAACCAGGGGCCATTGGATATAAAAAAGACTGAATAAGGTAAAGAGCCTATTTCCCGCTCTTAGAGGCATTCAGCCGTTCACGGAGCCCTTTTCCGGCTTTAAAGAAGGGAACATTTTTGCCTTCAACCTCCACTTTTTCCCCGGTTCGTGGATTGCGCCCCAAGCGTCGTTCCCGATAACGTACGGAAAAAGCCCCAAAGCCACGCAACTCAACGCGATTTCCTTTAGCTAAAGCATTGCTTATTTCTCCAAAAATCATATCAACAGCTTTTTCAACTTTCCGGAGGGACATATCTGGAAACTGTTGGCTTAGCTTATGAACTAACTCTGACTTCGTCATGGCGTCCTCATATTTTATTGATTGTTCAACAGAATACGCTTTTTTTGACCCCTCTACAAGAAAAACTCATTCTCACATCCCCAACAATATACGCTCTGGGTTGTCGAGGCATTCCTTCACACGCACTAAAAATGTTACGGCTTCTCGACCATCGATAAGGCGATGATCATAGGAAAGCGCCAAATACATCATGGGGCGAACTTCAATTTTACCGTCTATAACAACCGCACGATCTTGGATTTTGTGCATACCTAAAATACCTGATTGGGGAGGATTGAGGATAGGCGTGGACATCAAGGAGCCATATACCCCTCCATTAGAAATGGTAAAGGTTCCTCCCGTTAAGTCTTGCATGGTAAGTTTTCCATCCCGCGCTTTGTGGCTAAGATCTGCAATATCTTTTTCAATTTCGGCAAAGCTTTTTTGATCCGCATCTCGCACCACGGGAACCACAAGCCCTTGAGGTGTTCCGACAGCTACTCCGATATCATAGTAGTTTTTGTAGATAAAATCATCGCCCTCAATTTCCGCATTCACTGCTGGAATTTCTTTCAACGCCACAAGACACGCTTTGACGAAAAAGGACATAAACCCAAGCTTTATTCCATGTTTTTTTTCAAAAGACTCCTTAAGTTGTGTGCGAAGATTTATAATATTTGTCATATCCACCTCATTAAAGGTGGTGAGGATAGCTGCTGTGTTTTGAGCTTCTTTTAAACGCTCGGCAACACGTTGACGCAACCGGCTCATAGGAATTCGTTCCTCGTCTTCCTGGCGAGGACGGGATTTTTGGCCTTCCTTAACCTTAGGAGAAGGGGCAGCTTCTTTAGAAACAGCAGGAGGAACAGGAGGTTTTTCTTGAGGCCTTGCAGGGGCCGCTCCCTCGGTTACACGTCCAATGAGCGTATCAATCTCAACGGTTTCTCCTTGTTTTACGAGAATTTCAGAGAGAATCCCTGTTGCAGGAGAGCTGACCTCAAGGGTGACCTTGTCTGTTTCAAGTTCAACCAACGGTTCATCCATCTCAACTGCCTCTCCTTCACCTTTAAGCCAACGCGCAATGGTGGCTTCGGTAATGGATTCCCCCATGGGAGGAACTTTAATGTCTTTTTTTTGGGTCATTTTTTCCCTCGTTTTTTAACTTAAGCGCCTGACTTACCAAAAGCTCTTGTTCAAAAAGATGCCGACTCAAAAGACCCGTGGCTGTTGATGCAGCTTCAGGGCGTCCCATGTAAAGAGGACGCGTAACACGCATCTTTACCTTTTCTAAGACCGCTTCCAGACGTCGATCTAGAAATGTCCAGGCTCCCATATTCATGGGTTCCTCTTGGCACCATACCAGATCAGCGTTTTTATAAGGCTTTAATATGTTCACAAGAGTCTCAAAAGGAAAAGGGTAGATCTGTTCAAGACGAATGATAGCAATATCTTTGATTTTCTGGGCTTCTCGTTTTTCTAGCAAATCATAATACACTTTTCCAGAGCATAGAATCACACGAGATGCCTCTGTTACTGACTCAGGAATGACTTCTTGGAAATAAGTGTCTTTCTCAAAGTCTTTTAAGGGAGAGACGACAAGCTTATGCCGGAGCAAGGATTTCGGCGTCATGACAATCAAGGGCTTGCGATAATTGCGATGAATCTGTCGACGCAAGGCATGAAAATAATTGGCAGGCGTTGTGCAATTTACAACCTGCATATTATCTTCTCCACACAATTGGAGATAGCGCTCAAGGCGTGCTGAAGAATGCTCTGGCCCTTGCCCCTCATACCCATGGGGTAAAAGCATTACAAGACCAGACATTCGAAGCCATTTAGCTTCTCCTGCAACAAGAAATTGATCAATGATCACTTGGGCCCCGTTAGAAAAATCCCCAAATTGGGCTTCCCACATAACAAGGGCATTGGGCTCTGCATAGCTATAGCCAACTTCAAATCCAAGAACAGACGCTTCTGCTAAAGGACTATCCCATACCTCGACGGGGCCTTGAGTTTTGGACACGTGATTTAAAGGAATATATTTTTCTTCCGTCTCTTGATTTATTAAGATCATATGACGTTGACTAAAGGTTCCTCGCCCTGAATCTTGACCACTGAGTCGAACATGGTATCCTTCTTCTGCAAGGGAGCCAAAGGCCAGTGTTTCCGCCATAGACCAATCCACTGGACGATCATGTATAACCATATCTTGGCGAGACGCAAGAGAGCGCGCGAGCTTAGGGTGAAGAAGAAAATTCTTGGGAATCTGACACACAGCTGTTCCTATTGAGACAAGAGTTTTCTTTGCAACCCCTGTGGCCGTTGACTTTTCCTTTTCTTTTTTTACGGTAAGCCCTTGCCATCTTCCATCCAACCAATCTGCTTTAGAAGATATATATGACGGTGATTCTTGAAATTTTTTTTGAAGATCTTCTTTGATTTTTTGCTGAATAGTAAGAGCTTCATCCGATGTGATAGAACCATCCTCAATTAATTTTTGAGTGTAAAGTTGACAAATAGTGGGATGACTTGCAATTGCCTTGTACATAAGAGGCTGTGTAAAGGCGGGTTCATCTGCTTCGTTATGACCAAACCGTCGATAGCACACGAGATCAATCACCACATCTGATTTAAAGGTTTGGCGATATTCAGCTGCAAGGCGCATAACTTTTACAACCGCCTCAGGATCATCTCCATTGACATGAAAGATAGGCGCTTGAACGATCATCGCCAAATCAGAACAATGGACAGAGGAGCGAGCGTGCTCTGGGCTTGTTGTAAATCCAATTTGATTATTGATAATCACATGAAAAGTGCCTCCTGTATGGTAGCCATGCAGAAGAGAAAGCATAAAGGTTTCTGCTACAATGCCTTGGCCAGAAAAGGCGGCATCCCCATGGAGCAACACCCCCATGACCTTTGATCTTTCCTTGTCTCCTCGTTGATCTTGTTTGGCACGAACCTTGCCCATTACAACCGGGTCTACGGCTTCTAAGTGAGAGGGATTAGCTGTGAGGGAAAGATGCATCTTTTTTCCCTTAAACTCTCGATCCGTAGAGGTTCCTAAGTGATACTTCACATCTCCTGACCCTTGAACTTGATCCGCTGTATGGTTTTGCCCTTGAAATTCAGAAAAAATGGCTTGGTAAGGCTTTCCCATAATGTTAGCAAGCACATTGAGGCGACCACGATGCGTCATCCCAATAACAACTTCTTCCACCCCAAGGGCCGATGATTGCCTTAAGGCTTCCGTAAGCCCTGGAACAAAGCTTTCGGCGCCATCCAAACCAAATCGTTTTGCAGCAGGATATTTTTTATGTAAAAACTGTTCAAAATCTTCCGCAGTCATCAGTTCTTTTAAAATCTGTTTTTTCCACTGCACATCTGCAATCGGTCCGCCAAAGCCAGGCTCATCTTTATTTTCGCCTTCAATACGCTTTTGAAGCCAAAGTTTTCTTTGGGGGTCTTGTATATGGAGAAACTCGATGCCAATTGTGCCACAATAGGTTTGACGCAGCCGGGTTAAAATTTCGCGAAGTGTTGCAGAAGAAAGACCTAACACATCATCAATAAAAATGGGACGATCATAGTCTTTTTCCTGGAATCCATAAGTATGAGGGTCAAGCTCAGGATAGAGCTCGTGTTTTGTAAGACCTAAGGGATCCAATGAGGCAACCATATGTCCACGTGCGCGGTACGCACGAATTAACATAATGGCACGGATTGAATCTAAAATGGCCTGCGCGGTACGCACGAATTAACATAATGGCACGGATTGAATCTAAAATGGCCCCTTTTGTATCTGTTGAGGTGCTCTTTTTTTTAGAAGAAACGGGTTGTGCTGTCCAACTCGGCCCTTTTGCGTCTTGTAAGGCCTTAGCCTCTTTTTCTTTGAGAGAGGAAAAATAATGACGCCATTCCTCATCCACTGAAGAAGGATCATGAAGATATGAGGCATAAAGCTGAGCCACATAAAGGGCGTTATCTCCTGTAAGGAAGGAGCGGCTTTCGTCAGCCCATGTAGAGGAAGATGTCATTGGGGTTTATGCGTTTCTCATAGATCATTATAGGTTTAGCATTTTACAGAGTTCCCAGAAAAAATCAAACTTTGCGATTGGCCAAAACGTCACGCAATGTTTCTCCAATATCAGCAGGAGAAGTGGTGACAACAACCCCCGCACTCCGCAATGCCTCGATTTTATCTTCAGCCCCTCCCTCTGAACCAGAGATGACAGCCCCTGCATGACCCATGCGTCGGCCGGGGGGCGCTGTGAGGCCTGCAATAAAAGCAACCACAGGCTTTGGGTTATTACATGATTTCAAAAAGAGGGCCGCTTCTTCTTCGGCGGTCCCCCCAATTTCTCCAATGAGGACGATGGAATCGGTATGTGGATCTTGATGAAAAAGATCAAGACAATCCACAAAGCTGAGACCATGAATGGGATCTCCCCCAATACCAATACAGGTAGACTGGCCCAAGCCCACAGCT
>JACPNY010000019.1 GCA_016185255.1 Pseudomonadota bacterium | reverse complement strand
CGACAAACGATAAAAAATAGTTTGTAAAGGGCATTCTCTTTTCAACGCTGGAAGCCATTTGTAAAACCTTAAAGTGCCAACCTGAGATATTCTTGACTGTGTAAAGAGCGATGGGAACGACTTGATGTACAATTCATCATGCCAAGAAAGATTTTCTTCTCGAGTCTTCAGGGATTGCCTTGAAAACCTTTAAAGGAAATCTTTCTGTAGTTCGTCTTCTTTAGTCTTAACTCTCGCAGGCAGCGCAAATCACACCCGTCATATTGTTAACTCCAGCAGGAACCGAATCCCCGCTTTTTGTATCGATACAGTTTGAAACACCGGCAGAAGAGGCGTCAGCGTAACCATCACATGTAATTATATGCTCATTCAGAGTACCATGCCGTCCCGCCGGAGCACAGCCATCGTGTGAATGCCAGCCTGGGTCACATACATATCCACAGGTAAAAGTAGTCTTGGCAGGCTTTTCAAGAGTGGTAGGAGTAGCAGGAATCGTATTATAACTGCCCCAGCTATTATATTCAGCATACTGCCCATCAGGACAGACCACATAAGGTGCTCCTTCGCCATAGACGCATGAGTTACTAAAAACGGCAAAAGAAGTCACTAAGAGTGATAAAATGGGTGTTTTTTTCATTGATTTCTCCCTTTTATTTATAATTTTTTTATTCTATCAAATTTCTGCGCGTTTTCAAAGTAATTTGCAAAAAAAATTGTCTAACCTATTAAAAGATGAAAAAATGGAGTCATCTAGCATATATATCTGGGCTTCTAAAAATTCTAACACAACACACGCGAGATGAGAGCAAAAAGAACGGCGCTGAAGTAAGCTGATTTATCCTTATCTTTCTGCAATAGTCTTGAGGGCTTCATTCATTCTCTCAAAATTGCTATGAATTGTTTTTCTGATAAAAGGCCATAGAAGTATGGCGAGAATGCCTGAGAACACTTCTCCTTGAATGAAACGCGTGTTTTTTCCCTCCTTCGAGAGGATAAAATAATGTTCTCCCGTAAAGAGTCCGCTGACCCCACCTAATTTACCTCGCCATCTCAGTTCTTTTGGAGGATTTATTTGAAGTATGACGGGCTTAAAAATAGTTTTTGAGCGCCCAGAAGTTATCTCTATAAGAAGGTTTTTATCATCAACTTGCTCAACGCGAGTTATAAAAGGATTCCATTGGGGGTAAGCTTGAAAATGGGTCAGAACTTCCCAAACCTTTTGAGGATCTTGTTTAATTGTAATTTCCGTTTTAACCATGAGGCACATCTTCACTCCATTTCAGCAGCGATAAAACTCTCAATTAATCGTCGCGAGATACTAGCATAGGAAGGAAGTTCGGGTAAATTCTTTACATCAAACCAACGGGCGTCCTCTAATTCGTTTACATCGATATTAATGTCACCGCGAACATACTTAGCCTTAAAGGCGATCATGAAAACATCTGGGAAAGGCCAACTTTGTGTCCCAAAATACTCCAAATTCGAAATTTCTAAGCCTACTTCTTCTTTAACTTCTCGATGAGCCGCCTCTTCTGCCGTCTCACCCATATCCACAAAGCCCGCAAGAGCACTATAAACGCCGGGCTTAAAATGGGCTGATCTGGCTAATAAAACTTCACGATCTCGTTGGATTAAAACCATGACGGCGGGCGAAAACTTAGGGAAGAAGGAAAGATTGCAGGTATTGCATCGCTTTTCCGTGAGATCCTTCCCCTTTTGAACCTTGCTCCCACATTTGCTGCAGTACTGGAGCTTTTCATCCCAAGCAAGCCACTGAGCGGCACGTAGAACAAGGTGCTGAATTTTCTCGTCAGGGAATGTCAATAATGCCTTTGGATTGTGGATGTCAAACCCATTTTCCACTATCTGATCAAGGGGCAAAGAGCTTTGACACCTCAGCATGAGGGTTGAGTCATAGAGATAAGCCCTCTCAACGACCAAATCTAGGCTGTGCACAGTCTTTCCGAAGGGAAGCAGGGGAGAGGCGGTTTGCGCATCAACAAAGATCCCCTCTTCTAGAAAAAACAGGGCCTGATGGTCTGTGTAATGAGTCGCTAAAAGGCCTGTTTCAATTACTTCCACGGACGCACCTTTTCATTGCTGAGTTTTAGATAAGAGATTTAACATATTGTTTATAAAAATAAAAATTAGATCCTTGCCCAAAATTCATATTAATTAAGAAAACCTTAAATACAACGAGACGATTATCTCATTTCCCATTGTAAAGGGGTTCTGAAGAAGAATCAAATTTTTCGATTGGGCATTTCAGCAGCAGACAATTTTTTGAAGGCTATCACTCTTTTTTGTTATCCCCGAGCTAGAAATGCTTTGTTTTCTGCAAGAAAATATTAGTATTTCTTCATCGGGGATGACAACGAAATGGGGATGACAATGGAACAAAAGCTCACATTTTTAAGTCGATTGATTCTAGAGAAACACAGAGAAGAGAAAGACGTCATCATTAAAGGCGCAGAAAGCTGGCGGGGTCCTACTTTTCCAAGGCTTAAGCCTAAGTATCATTGGCGCTGAGGAGTTTAAGGGTCGAGTTCGGGATGGGATCGTCTGTAGGATCCTCGCAATACCCACCAGCTTACCGGGCCTTTTTCAGTGTAGCAGTGTGGCGGTAATCAGAAAGATAAGAATGAAATCTAACTGTTTTATTCACAAAGAATTTTCTGATTACTGTTATACTTATACACTGTGACACTGCTATACTGAAACCTGATAATCAACTGAATGCGAATCAAGCCTATTGAGCGATTAGTACCGGTTAGCTTCAAGACTTACGCCTCTTCCACACCCGGCCTATCAACGTGGTGGTCTACCACGGCTCTTAGCAAGAACTAGTTTTGAGGTGGGTTTCCCGCTTAGATGCTTTCAGCGGTTATCCCGTCCGTACATAGCTACCCAGCGCTGCAGCAGGCGCCACAACTGGTACACCAGAGGTACGTCCATCCCGGTCCTCTCGTACTAGGGACAGATCCTCTCAATTCTTATACACCCACGGCAGATAGGGACCGAACTGTCTCACGACGTTCTGAACCCAGCTCACGTACCACTTTAATTGGCGAACAGCCAAACCCTTGGGACCTGCTTCAGCCCCAGGATGTGATGAGCCGACATCGAGGTGCCAAACCTCCCCGTCGATGTGGACTCTTGGGGGAGATCAGCCTGTT
>JACPNY010000018.1 GCA_016185255.1 Pseudomonadota bacterium | reverse complement strand
GCGCAGGCGGTGATGCCTTCTTAGAGGGTTACTTACATTCAGCCTTTCCACCAGTCGTCAGCCTGCAGCTCTTGTTAAGAAACACCTGGTCCACGCCGAGGAGCCACCTCGACACGCAGTCGCTGGTAGGCACGACGACGTTCTGATCCCATTAATTATGTTCTCCCAACACTTCTTTAATATAAAATCAAGTTTCTTTACCTGTGTGGATACCACTCAAACGATGTCAAAGGCAGCCAGAAACAAAGCCATCTCTTTCTAAATTTGGAAGAGTCAGATCGTCAGAATACTGTTCTAATAATCCATCTCTTCCAAATGTTTATGCCAAAAGTTCATCCTTTATCTCATTAAAGGGACTAGTATCGTGAAAAAGTTCATTCCTTATGATTAGCCCTTCTTGAAAGGTCATAAGCGCTGCTGCGGAGACTTTTCCAATAGACCCGGGACAATCTAAATCATAAACGATTAAGGCCTGATCTCCCTCACCAAACGTTGCTCGTATGGTAAGAACCTTGAAAAAAGCCATGAAATTCTTCACAGCCTCAAGATAGGCTTCCTTTCCCTGTAGTGTTGAGAGTGGTGTGATAAGTTGACTATCCGGATGCAGATACTTTTCTATATCCCCAACATTTTTTTCTCCCAATGCTGTGTAAAATGTTTGAGCTATGCCCACATTATTTTGATTCATCGTGATCTCCTTCTGGAATGTGATTGACACGTCATATTAAACATAGCAAACTATATCTAATATGAAATGGATATAGCAAGCTATAATTAATATGTCAAGTCGTAAAAAAAGAGTTTATAATTCGGAAATGAGGCAGGCCCAGGCTGGACAAACAAGAAGTCGGATTCTGGATGCTGCAAAATTACTCTTTCAGTCTAAGGGCTTTGAGGGGGTGACAATAGAACAAATGGCTCAAGCTGCAGACGTTTCAGCACCTACCATTTATTCTCTCTTCCAATCCAAGCGTGGTGTCTTGCGGGCCTTAATGGATAACGCTCTTCCCGTTGATCAGTTTGAAGCTCTTGTAGCGGCGGCTAAACAAGAAAAATCAGCAAAAGCTCACCTCGCCATATCCGCTAAAATCGCACGACAAATTTACGATGCGGAGAGAGCACAAATGGATATTTTTCGGGGTGCTGCTATCTTAGCTCCTGAGTTCAAAGAGTTTGAAAAAGAAAGAGAACTGCGCCGTTACAAACGACAGGAAGAGAGCGTCAAAATGATAGTACAAGAGGGGGCTCTCCTAAAAGGACTCACTCTATCCAAGGCACGCGATATCCTCTGGGCCCTCACAGGACGCGATATGTATCGCATGTTCGTTGTCGAGCAAGGATGGACCTCAGAAGAATACGAAACATGGCTTGCCCAATTATTGGTTAAAACGCTAATTGAAGACGGTTTATAAAAATATTAATGATCATGAACATGATATTAGGCAAAACATAAAAGTCCCTTATTAAAAAATAAGAGACTTTCATTCAGTATACAATTTTGTCTCTATTCAGTTTTTATAGACCATGTGGTAAAGTTTATTCCAAGTGGAAGGTCGGTTGACCCATTGAAAGCAAGATTCCGAATTATTAACCAGGTTTGTGTTTCATTCACTGGAACAATCGAAGAGAAGCTAACACTTGTTTGTCCAGGTTGGACAATAACTCCCCCATCATAATAAGTATTCTGTGCGGAATTAAGGAAACCTATAGCTGTTGTTTCCGTTGCTGGAGAAAATGTAGCTGTAACGGTCAGCTTCTTCCCTGGTTTAACGGGGATAGGGTTTGTCTTTAGAAGACCGAATCTATACCAATCTTGTAACAAAGTAGGATTCTTGATCGTTACAGATAGGGTTGAAGGCTTCAGTGGGGGAAGTTCATCTTTTGTCTCAAGAATGTTAAGAAGTTTTATAAAGTGTCCTCCTCGATCTTTAAATCCGGGGAGTTCTTTTGCTTCCTTCAATAAATCGATTAAGTGAATCGTTCCCAGATCCCTTGTTTCATCAACTTGAGAAAGGGGATTCCGTTTCTTCGTCATCAAATTTCTTAAGTCCTTTAGTTGATCCCAGTTAAAAAGGAGGTGTAGCGTTACGATTGCTCGATTGTTGTATCCGTCATTATAAGAAACAACCGACCACAAGCTTTCACCCCTCTCAGGATCAAGACCAGAAAGACCAACCGGTTGAGGAGAAACGACTTGTACACACCCCCCAGTATGTACACAAGGTTTGTGATGGTCACCAGTACATGCGGGATGAATAACACTTTGCACACTTGAAACCGTACTCATTGCATACGTCTCTTCATTTTTTATATCTAGGACCTGAGGAGACTCCTTACGATCAATGTAACAAAGTTTTACTTGCTGCGAATCACTATAAAGCACCCTAATTTTTGGATTTCTAATAGCAAAGTAAGCTCCTCTATTAGGGGCCAAAGGATCAGTACCATACTGTGGATAAAAACCATAATGCTGCTCATGGGTCTTCCATGGGACGGATTGCCCTACTACAAGAATCTTAACAGCATCAGAGTCAACCTTATCATGTGCTAATTCCTGCAAAATAGGAAAAGGAAGCTTTGAAGTGTAAGAAAGAGGAATATGCATAAAAAGAGTTGTGGGCTCAGGGTAATGAGCATGCACATCCGGCAGATAAGTTTGAATTATTGGTCCTTTTCCTACATTTCCAGAATCAAGATTAGAAAGTCCTTTATTTTGCTCATACGCCCCCTTTTTGGGATAAATTTCAATTCTGTAAGCTCGCGGGGCAATGGTTACGTCCCATTCTGCATCCTCCATAGCATAGGCAGGAGCTAAGCCCATTAATATTATAAATAAAAAAAGTTTTAAAGTTGTTCTTTTCATAGTAAACAACGCCTCAAATTAAAAAACCGTCACAACACAAATTATTTTAATACTAATATCTAAGTAATGTTAAAATGTTCTTTTGTCAAAATATTACATGACTCTACAAGACATGTCCACTATGGATACAAAACACACATTTTCATTCAGAATACCGATATTTTTAAGGCCATGTCTACGACTGCTTGACACACTGAGGAAATTTAAGATGACTCAAACAAATCGGTTGTCCCTTGAGTAAGATATGGGTATGCTAGGAAGCATGAAGCCACCTCTTGGTGAAATGACGTGGTTCGTGGGCTATAAAGAAAACGAGATTTTGCCCCGAAATTTGGTCACTCGCCAAGAAGAATTTAACTAACAACGCAATCAGAAACCAATGACACATTTGATTCGGTCACTTATGACCACAAGACAAAAATTTGAGGAACGAGAGTTTATGACACCATCTATGCACTATATCTCACCTCCTCTAGGTCTGTTTTTCCCTTTTACCCATCTTTGTACGTGAGGATCTAGGGATTTAATCAAAGCGTCCACGGTATCATATTGCCAAACACATCCTCCTCGGAGGATTAGGTATGGAGTTGACCATGGGAACACGAATGTTAATTGACGCCTCTCACCCCGAAGAATCACGGGTGGCGATCTTAGATAACGACCGTCTTGAAGAATTTGATTTCGAGACAAGCACAAAAAAACAACTTAAGGGTAATATTTATCTTGCGAAGGTCATTCGCATCGAACCCTCCCTCCAAGCAGCTTTCGTAGAATTTGGCGGCAATCGTCATGGCTTTTTAGCTTTCAATGAAATTCACCCCGATTACTATCGTGTCCCGGTAGAAGATCGAGAAGCTCTAATGAGTCAGAGAGAGCAAGATCCTGAGATCTCCTTTGACGAAGCCCCAGAAGAAACGGCTACTCATAATGAGGTAGAAACCTTAGGCGGAGAAGACGTTGAGGAAATGGAAGTCCGTCCTCAGCGCCCTCGCCCTTCACGGCAATACAAAATTCAGGAAGTTATTGCCCGAAGGCAAATTATGCTGGTTCAAGTTGTCAAAGAAGAGCGAGGAGGAAAGGGAGCTGCTCTTACGACTTATCTCTCCCTCGCAGGCCGCTATTGCGTCCTCATGCCTAACGCTGCTAAAGGCGGGGGCATTTCTCGTAAAATCACAAATGTCGCAGATCGCAAACGTTTACGTGAGATTATTGAATCTATTAACCTGCCTGAAAGCATGTCTCTTATTGTGCGCACCGCAGGCATGGCCCGAAATAAGGTTGAAATCAAAAGAGATAGCGACTATCTGATGCGCCTTTGGAATGACATTCGCGAAAAAACCCTGCATTCCGTTGCGCCATCTCTTATTTATGAAGAGAGCGACCTTATCAAACGCGCCATTCGGGATTATTACACCCGTGATATTCTAGACATTTGGATTGAAGGTGACGAAGGATATAAGGAAGCAAAGGATTTTATCCGCAAGCTTATGCCAAGCCACCTCAAAAAAGTGAAGCAATATAAGGACGAAAAAATCCCGCTCTTCCACCGTTATGGCGTTGAGCGACAGATTGATGCCATGCATAACCCTATCGTTCAGTTAAAATCTGGGGGGTATATCGTTTTTGGAACAACAGAAGCCCTCGTCGCCATTGACGTTAACTCGGGAAGAGCCACGCGCGAACGCCACATTGAAGAAACAGCATTTAAAACAAATCTGGAGTCTGCGGAAGAAATCGCTCGTCAATTACGTCTTCGAGATCTCGCAGGGCTCGTTGTCATTGACTTTATTGACATGGAAGATTCTCGCAATATAGAAGCCGTTGAACGTCGCCTCAAAGATTCCATGCGCCATGATCGGGCGCGTGTTCAAGTAGGACGCATTAGTCCCTTTGGCCTCTTAGAGCTTTCTCGCCAACGCTTGCGCCCAAATATTATTGAATCCACGAGCCTTCCCTGCCAAGCCTGTCGAGGAAGCGGCATGATTCGCTCTGTGGAATCTTCATCCCTTCACCTTCTCCGCGCCATAGAAGAAGAAGCGATCCAACAAAAAGCCTCTGAGATTACTGTCTATGTTCCTACACCCATCGCCCTTTATATTTTAAATCAAAAAAGGGCAAGCCTTCAGGAGATTGAAACACGATGGAATGTTTCCCTGTGTGTGTCTCAGGACGATAGCCTTATTCCTCCCGACTATCGACTAGAGAAAGTGCGCCTTCGTCAAGCGGCCCCTTCTCTTGCCTCCCCTGAAGAAGAAAAAGAAGCCCACGAAGAAAAACCACGTTCCTCTGAGCAAAATCGCCCTGAGGGACAGCGTGAGAATCGACGCCCTCAACGGCATCGCTTTCCTGAAAGGCAAAAAGCCCGCCCTCCTGTTGCTCCTCGAGAAGATATAGGGCCACGTC
>JACPNY010000020.1 GCA_016185255.1 Pseudomonadota bacterium | reverse complement strand
CAAAGGCAATCCCAACCTGATGGAAGGATCCCATCAATGCGAGACTAAGCCCAATATCCACGATAATTCCCGCGCACGCTGTGTACACAGGCGTTCGCGTATCCTGCCGCGCAAAGAAGCTTGAGCTAAAAACCTTTATCAACACATAAGCGGGAAGGCCAACAGCGAGGGCTTGGAGCGTAAGAGCCGTTGCCCTTGTGTCATGTTCTGTAAAAGCCCCGCGTTCAAAAACGATCATGACAAAAGGATCCGCTAAAAAGATAAGAGAAAGGGCTGCAGGAAGAGTCAAAAACATTGAAAATTCAATGGCTTGGTTTTGAATTTGATGAGCTTTATCCCATGATTCAGCGCGGATGTGTCGAGATAAAATAGGCAAAAGCGCCGTACTTACAGCAACGCCAATAACACTGAGAGGAAGTTGATTGAGCCTATCTGCATAATTTAAATAAGAAATAGCTCCTACAGGAAGCCAGGAAGCAATAAAGGCTCCTACAAAAAGATTGATTTGGACAACGCCTGATCCAAATGCTGCGGGAGCTAAGATCTTGAAAAAGTGGGTTACATTTGGAGTAAATCGTGGCCACACAAATCGCAGGCCCATCCCTTCTTTGAAGGATGGAATCCATACCCAAAGCCACTGGACAATTCCACAGGCCATAACACCCCAAGCAAAAGCCCAGCCTGGAGAGAAAAATTTATCATAAAAGCCAAGAACAACGGCAATAATCACTATATTCCCTGCCATAGGAGAGGAGGCAACAATGGCAAATTTATCAATAGAATTTAAAATTCCACTATAAAGAGCCGTCAACGAGATAAAGAAAATAAAAGGAAAGGTGATACGGCTGAATTCGATAGCATAAAAAAGACGATCAGGGGTTGAGGTAAATCCCGGAACCAGAAGAGGCATTAAGGTTGGAAGAAAAAGCTCAATCAAAAGGATAAAAAGGAAAAGCACACCCACCCAAAGCGTAAGAATTTGTTCAGCAAACGTGCGGGCTTCTTCCTTTCCTTTTGTCGCTAAAAGGCCAGCAAATAAGGGGACAAATGAAGCGTTGAAGGCGCCTTCTGCAAAAAGACGGCGAAAGATAGTTGGGAGTTTAATGGCGAATACCAGAGCATCAGCGGCAGCACCTGCTCCTAAAAAAGACGCTGTGAGAATTTCCCGTGCAAAGCCAAAAATGCGGCTTCCAATTGTATATCCTCCAACTGTTGTTATAGAGCGTGCAAGATTCATAGGTAACCGCGTGTATGTAAATATGTGAGAGTTGTTATAAAATATTTTTTCATGCATGCAACCCTTTCATGATAAAGACTGATTTTTCAAAAACTTTTGAAAGTCTTTAAACTGAAATGTTCCAATAAGGCGAGCCGTTATGATATAGGAGAGTCCTGCCGTTACAATCCAAAACCCGACGACAGCTATGCGCCTAAGAGTTGAGTGAGGGAGAGGAATGAACACGTAAAAAGCATAACACAACAAACTCATTAACAGAGAAGAGATCACAAGGCGTGGCAAAGTTCCTTTCAAGCGCGTGTCAAAGATAATCCATTTTTTAAAGAAAAGAATGCTCCCTAAGATTAGGGCATTAAACCAAGCAGAAATGGCTGTTGATAGAGCAAGTCCTACATAACTCAACGGGCCAATCAAAAGACAATTGAGAACAAAGTTTAAGAAAACGGCCGCAATTGCAACTTTCATAGGCGTTTTCGTATCTTGATGAGCGAAAAAGGGAGTGCTTAAAATTTTCACGAGAACATAAGCGGGAAGACCTACGGCAAAAGCCGAAAGAGTGTACCCTGTGGCTTGTGCGTCAAGACTTGTAAACGCCCCTCTCTCAAACAAAAGAGCAACAAGGGGTCCTCCCAGGACGATAAGCCCCCCTGCGGCAGGCAACGTGATGGCGAGGGCAAATTCAAGGGCACGATTTTGAGCGTGATGAGCGTAGGCATGGTTGCCAGCTTTAATATGTTTGGAAAGTTCTGGCAAAAGGGCCGTGCTGACCGCAATGCCAATGACACCTAAAGGAAGTTGATTGAGTCTATCTGCATAAAAAAGATACGAAACCGCCCCTGTCGGTAGCCAGGACGCGAAAATCATATCCATAAAAAGATTGACTTGGATAACGCCTGCACTAACGGCTCCTGGAATGCCTAAACGGATGAGAGTCTTGGTTTCAGGAGAGAGTTGAGGAAGAGAGAGTTTTAAGCTCATCCCTTGAAAATGGCAAGAAATCCAAAGCCATCCCAACTGAAGAATCCCTGCCACAAAAACAGCCCATGCCAGTCCTTTTCCAGGGGAAATCCACTCAAAAAAAGCCATGAGAAGGGCTGCTATCATTGTCAAATTTAAAATAATGGGCGTACCTGCAGGGACGGCAAACTTTCCCATGGAATTAAGAATCCCGCTTAAAAGGGACGCGAGTGAGATAAAAAGAATATAAGGAAATGTGATCCGAGACAATGTTACAGCAAGGGTAAATCTTTCTGGGGTAGCTTCAAAACCGGGAGCAAATAAAAAGACAGCCGTTCCCATAAAATTTTCCACAAGAAGAACAAAACCTGTGAGCCCAAAAAGGAGAAGAGCAAATATTTTTTCTCCATAAAGCCGGGCCGCTGTTGGCCCCGAAGAGACAAGAACTCCTGAGAAAAGAGGGATGAATGCGGCATTAAAAGCGCCTTCTGCGAAAAATCGTCGAAAAAAATTGGGGAGTTTGAAAGCCACAAAAAAGGCATCCGTAAGGCCGCTAACCCCTAAAATGCCCGCAATAAGAGCATCCCGCATAAATCCGGTAATTCGGCTTGCAAAGGTAAATCCCCCAACGGTGGCAATAGACCTGTAAAGACGCATATCTTTATCCCAGCTGTTTGAGGGCTAGAATATAAGCTCGATGCGGAAGCGTCAATCAAGGATTGCGCTTCTTAATCCTCATCAGATGGCGTTTCAATGCCAACAACAGCCTCATCTTCTCCAAAATCGGAGGTGTCTTCAAGCACGTCATCACTTTCAAGAAGCGGCTCAAGAGCTTCGGCAAGGACGAGATCTTCCTCTAAACCAGGAGGAAGAGGAACGGGCTTTATGTCAGAAGCTGGAGGGCGTCCTCGACGTTTTTTCACCAGAGTTTCTGGATCGAAAGTACTGGCGCATTTGGGGCAAGTAATAGGATGACGGCCCATATCATAAAAGCGTGCGCTACAATTTGGGCAAATCCGCTTGAGCCCCCATTCAGGTTTGGACATGGAAATAGGTTCCTTTCTTAATAATTCTTTATTTGGTCAACGGCTTTGTCACGAGTTTGCATTTCTGTCAATAACTTGTATCTATTTTTCTCGATTTTTTTTCTAAATCATGTCATGACCAAGGGAGATAGGAGAAAAGATGCCGTCCATGATGATCGCAATTGATGGGCCTGCAGGAGCGGGAAAAGGAACCTTAGCGCGGCGTTTGGCTCATATCTATCATTTAGCTCACCTGGATACAGGTCTTTTGTATCGGGCTGTGGGATTAAAAATGTTAGAAAAAGGAGAAGACCTTGCCGATCGGCAAGCAGCCATAAGAATCGCGGCGTCTTTGAAAGCAAAGGACCTAAAAAATTCTGCCTTACGAGATGAGGCTGTGGGGAATGCCGCATCTCATATTGCTCCCCTTAAAGAAGTGAGGGATGTCCTCTTAGCTTTTCAACGGAATTTTGCTAAGAATCCCCCTGTTAACAAGCAAGGTGTTGTTTTAGATGGTCGGGATATAGGCCGTGTGGTTCTTCCTGAAGCACTCTGCAAGATTTATGTTACGGCCTCTCCTGAGGTCAGAGCAGAGCGTCGACTCAAAGAGTTGCATGAAAAAGGAATAGACAGTATATATGAGGCTATTCTTGAAGATATTAAAATACGGGATGCGCGGGATCAGACGAGACAAACCTCTCCCTTGCGTCCAGCAAAGAATGCTTATATTCTCGATACGTCAGAAATGGGAATAAATGAGGTTGTTGACAAAGCCTGTGTTTATATAGAGTCACAGTATTCTAAGGTTTGTAAACAGTCTTAAGTTAATTTCAGGATGACAAAAAGGATGGATAGAAAAATTTCGGCATTTCTATTCAATGACCAACTCAAACCCGTTCTTCTTTATGGGCCGAATATAAAGAAGACAGTTTAAGGAAATTTATTAATGACAGAACAAACCTCTTTATCTGGAGGCGCTCCAATTGTTGAAACAGAAAACTTTGCAGCCCTTTTAGAAGAATCATTTGGGCGAACGGGCGGTCTTGAAGGGCGTGTTATCAAGGGAAAAGTAATCGCTATTGAAAATGATGTGGCCATTATTGATGTTGGATTAAAATCAGAAGGGCGCGTCTCTTTAAAAGAATTCTCAGCGTCTGGAACGGGCCCTGCCGTAAATGTGGGAGATACAGTTGAAGTCTATTTAGAGCGTCTTGAAGATAAAAACGGAGAAACAGTTCTCAGTTATGAAAAAGCGCGCCGAGAAGCGTCTTGGCAGCAGCTCGAAAAATCCCATGAAAAGAATGAACCGGTTGAAGGGGTGATCTTTGGGCGTGTGAAGGGCGGATTTACTGTTGACCTGAGTGGTGCTGTTGCTTTCTTGCCAGGCAGTCAAGTTGACATTCGTCCTGTGCGCGATGTGTCTCCTCTAATTGGAGTGGCACAACCTTTCCAAATTTTGAAAATGGATCGAAGCCGTGGAAATATCGTTGTATCAAGACGAGCAATTCTTGAAGAAACGCGAGCAGAGGCACGTACCGAGCTCGTGTCTCGTCTTGAGGAAGGTCAAATCCTTGAAGGAATCGTTAAGAATATCACCGATTATGGCGCTTTCATTGACTTAGGTGGAGTGGACGGTCTTTTGCATGTGACAGACATTGCATGGCACCGTGTCAATCATCCGTCTGAAGTGTTGACGGTGGGACAACCCATAAAAGTTCAAATTATTCGTTTCAATTCTGAGACTCAACGGATTTCTTTAGGTATGAAGCAGCTTGAAAGTGATCCATGGGCAGGCGCTGATCTCAGGTATCCTGTAGGCGCGCAAACAATGGGACGTGTAACCAATATTACAGATTATGGTGCTTTCGTTGAACTCGAACCTGGCATTGAAGGACTTGTCCATGTGACAGAGATGAGCTGGACAAAGAAAAACATGCCTCCTGGAAAGATTGTGTCTACAAGTCAAGAAGTTGACGTAAAGGTTCTTGATGTAGATGCCTCCAAACGGAGAATTAGTCTTGGAATGAAGCAATGTATCCCAAATCCTTGGGCAGCTCTTCAAGAGAAATACGCAATCGGCTCTGAGATTGAAGGAGAGGTCAAGAATATTACGGAATTTGGTCTTTTTGTGGGACTTACGGATGATATTGATGGCATGGTTCATATGTCAGATTTGTCATGGGATAAGTCTCCAGAAGAAGCTATTCTAACCTATAAAAAAGGCACGAAGGTTCGGGCAAAAATTTTAGATATTGATCCTGAAAAAGAACGCGTAAGTCTTGGCATTAAACAGCTGGTTGGCGATCCATTCGAGGAGAGCATCTCAGGTCTTAAAAAAGGGTCTGTTGTCACGTGTGAAGTAACAGCCGTTCTTGAAACTGGCATTGAAGTCAGTCTTGCGGGAGGGTTGAGTGGATTCATTCGCAAGAACGAACTCTCTCGTGATCGCACAGAGCAACGCTCTGACCGTTTTGCAGTGGGAGAAAAGGTAGACGCTAAAATCACTCAAATCGAACGGTCTAATCGAAAGATTACCCTTTCTATCAAAGCGCGCGAAACGGAAGAAGAGCGCCAAGCCATGGCTGAATATGGATCCACCGATAGTGGAGCAAGCCTTGGGGATATTTTAGGGGCGGCTCTTGAGCAGGTGAAAGAAAAGAAATCTGCGGCAGCTGCGCCAAAAGAAGCTCCTAAAAAAGCGGTGAAAAAGACCGAAGCCAAAGAAAAGCCCGCAAAGAAAGAAGCCAAAGCGCCTTCAGAAGAAAAACCAAAGAAAGCGACAAAAACTGCGAAAAAGAAAGAAACGGAATAAAGGCAATAGCCTGTTTCTAGGAATTTCAGATGTTATCCCCGGTGAAGAGTTTTTCATCGGGGATTTTTTATGAGAGAAAGGTAGTTGTTGCCTACTTGATTTAAACGTTTTTTCAAAAATAATGTTGAAAATTACATTAATTTGTATTACATTTTCGCCACAATACTATTTTTTTGGATAATATTTATGTTTTGTGACTATAAATTTTTAATGAGTGCAGCAATCTCGTTGTGTTTCTTCTCTGTCCCCCTTTTTTCTATGGCGGAAAATGAGGCCATATCGCATCTTGTAGTGACTTCTTCCTCTTCAAAAAAACAAGATGAATTTAATTTTCTTAGCAGTACATTTCCTCATCTGATTCCAGAGGCTGAAAAATCCTTTGCTCATTGTAGCGAAGAAACGCAGCATTATGAAAAACTACAACAATTAATGAAAAAACAGCAGGAGTCTGCCGAAGGTGTCTTAACGAAAGGAGCTAAAGAGGTATTGGGCAAAACAACACTTCATTGGTTCGGGTCACAGCATGAACAATTTGTGTTGGATCAGCTGCAACCTATGATCGCTAGGTTTCAAGAGAATCACCCTACCCATGGCTACTTTCAGACTTTTTTTGCGCGCACCTTACAGAATCATACTCTTTTAGAAGATATTGTATTGGCTTCGGAATATATCTTTCAAGTTGTAAAAGATGAGGGGGGTGGAACTGTGCTCTTCTTAGGCAGAACACCTTGTCTTGTCCAAGTTGCTTATGAAGAATTACTGAAAGTAGAAAAGAGTGAGCCGCAGATTTCCGTACACCTTAATTTTTCGGGGCACTCCGATGCACTCACGAAACGAGAAAGTAGTTTTTTCAAATCAACAACAAACATAGGCTGTCTCATTATTTTGCCTATCTAGATACAAAAGATATGCCGAAGACAAAGAAACTCTTTATCGTTGATATTCTCGGATCAGGGGGCAGCTTAAATAGCTTTCTCCGTATTATGAACGCTTATTATCAAAGCCGAGACCTTGGTGATGCCTCCCTTTTCCTTTTTAAATTTGACCCAAGATATGAACTGGTCCATAGACAGGTCTGCATTTTATACGTTTACATCGAGGGGAGGTGTTAGCAACCGAGGAATCCTCACCCTTCCTGAGGATAAAAAGAGAAACATGCAATCTTTTCAAGTCCCCGCTTATGGGATCCCAATTTTTGATAAGGTGGCAACTGACCTACTCGATGAAGATATGTTCCAAGAATTTCTTGTTCATGGAATTCAATATCCTGCGCAAAAATGGACGCCTGAATTTGATACCCAAAGAGCAAAAGGCGGAGAATTTCGTTCAAGCTTTTATGAGTACCTTCGATTTAACTTCTCGCGTTTGATTGACGATCATAAAAAATCAATGGTGTCAACGAGGTAGGTGATCTTTACACTTCCGAGATTGAGAACGGGATCCTGAACTAAGATTAATACCCCGCATACTGTTTCAAAAAGTGATCGCGGCTTTCCCAGCGGATCATGTCATCCGTTTGAGGGCTGTCCATAAAGATAAAATTGCCATCATAGTTTTCTCGTTTATGGGGAGACGCCTCTTCGCTTATCATTTTGGTTGATTGCCCATTTCCTACAAAAGCGCCCTCGCCGCTTTCTCCATGGCTAATGAGAACAAGGGCGATGAAATTAGGATTTTTCAGTGTTTGATTAACAATGACTGGATGCTCCTGCTCATTGTAAACGATGACCCGTCCTCCGGACACGGCGTGGATGTTATTTTCATGTTCCTTGTCCGCTAAATTTGAATCCACAACGTAAGTCATCCACCGTTTAAACCCATCTTTTGCGAAATTCTCACTGATGCCAAGGGTTCTAAAGGGAACAATTCCTTCTGCTTTGGACCCTGAGCATCTTCTCTCGCGTGGCTCAACCCCATAATTTTCTCCTACGTTCTGAGGAGAAGCAGGGCATGGAAAACGGCGATTTTTTTCGACAAAAGCCGCAATAGCCTGAAGAACGTGTTCTTGGTTTTCTCGAGTCTTCACAATGGCCGTATGGCTAATACGTGCTTTGAGAAGAGGAAGACCCATGCCTCCAATAATACCAAGGATCACTAAAACAAGAGCGAGTTCTAAAAGAGAAAAACCCGCCTCTCCCCCACTGTCATGCTGAACTCGTTTCAGCATCTTCTTTAAAAAGCACGAGATCCCGAATGATCCCGGGTCAAGCCCGGGACTAAAGATTCGGGATGACACCGTAGTGGCCATGTTTTTAAGAATCATCGCTCTAAGGTTGGAAGAAGAGGACACACGCTGGCTCCTCATGTTGGACGTTATACTCTCCTCTGTCTGTGATACAGGCATGAGGAGCCACGTCCGATCCATCAAAGGCGCGCACCTTTCCGGAGGTGGGGTGGCCATTGTCCATCTTTGTGTCAAGGCTCATGGCTTGGCTGGGTGTTAAAAGGGCTCCATATCCATGATCACCATTCTTTTTACCCAAGATAAACCATAACCCACTTAAGCCATGGGGGTTGTTCTCAATAGTGAATCCCCCGCCTAAGGAGGAAGCAGGTGCCCCTTTTCCAAATTCTCCCCTGTTTTGATCTTCCTGAAGACCCGGGCTTCCGATGAGTCCTGCTCCCGCAAGGTGGGACCAGAAGGCAAGAGCTTCACTGCCAGGAGCAAGCCCAGCACCTTCAATAATGCCATTCCCATTGCCATTGCGAAGGTCGAGATGAATAAGGGAAGAGGCTTTACTAAAGTCACCGGGGAGTGCGTCATACTTGTCCATAAATGTGTTTGTTGCAAAACGATATTCATTGAGTTGAGAAACAACCCGCTTCAGGCGTGCACTGTCAATTAACTCTCGCCCCTTTAAAATGCCACCAATCAAAAGTCCCATAATGATCAGAACGACCGCTAATTCAATAAGACTAAAGCCTGCTTGTTTTTGTTGCTTATTTTGTTGTGTCATGTCTCCCTCCCCTTTTGGGTATTCTGCGTCTTCTCAGGAAGAAGGTAAAGTCTCCTTATTCATCTTGCTAACTCGAGTTTTGGAGAAGGCTCTTATTTTTATGTGTAAATATAACGCAATATCGTCATTGCGAGGAGCTTTTGCGCCGAAGCAAGCCAGAACGACTTATTTATTCCGAAGGAATGCATCTTTTTAATTTATTACAGAAACGTTGAATTTGTGAGATTAAATAAGGCTGCATGTCCGTAGGACATGCGTGATTTGCTCTGGGTTGTTTCGCCCACTATGTGGGCTCGCAATGACGCTAACTATCTGTTTTATATAAGAGAGCGTAGCCCCTTATCCAAACCCCTCACCCGCCGCTATGCGGCGACCTCTCCCCACAAGGGGAGAGGTGGAAGAGCTTAATTTTCCGCAACTTTCATGCGTAGGCTCTGAACAAGAGTTCTAAGAATCCTTTCTTTTTATCGAAAAATTTGGTATACTAAATGCTCTTGAGAATGAGAGGCTGAGATGAAAAAAGAAGGGTATTATCGCAATCCTACCCTCTACAAAGACATTCTTGTCTTTGTAGCTGATGATGATTTATGGACCGTTCCGTTGAGAGGAGGAAAAGCAGAGCGCCTCACCTCAGGCGCAGGGGACGCTAATGATCCTGTGTTCTCTCCAGATGGCAAATGGATTGCCTTCACAGGGACCTATGAAGGGCATCCAGAAGTTTACCTCATCCCTGCAGAGGGGGGAGAGGCAGAGCGTCTTACTTATATTTCTGAAGGGTCCTTTGTTGTGGGGTGGGCCTCTTCCCATGAGGTCATCTTTGCTTCCACTAAAAACAATCCTTTTCGTTTGCGATCTCTTTATACGGTTGATCTTAAAACTGGGCGCGTTGAGAGAGTTCCGTGTGGTCCTGCAAACTTTATTTCATATAACCCTCAAGGGCCAGGTGCTGTTATTCAACGCCATGGGCATGGATATGTGTCTTGGAAACGCTATCGTGGAGGGACAGCAGGCGAGCTTTGGATTGACCTTAAAGGCAACGGCGCCTTTAAAGAGTTAATCGAGATTAAAGAAAACTCTTTGCGACCTCTTTGGATTGAGAATCGTATTTATTTTATTAGTGACCATGAAGGGCACGGGAATGTTTTCTCATGTGCGCTTGATGGGACAGATCTTAAACGCCACACGTCTCATGAGGATTTCTTTGTGCGCGGCTTAGTCCACAATGAAAACTCATTTGTGTATGCCGCAGGAGGAGATTTATATCGATTTTCACCGCAAGAAAAAAAACCTCAAAAAATTGCCATTGACTTTAGATCTTCCTTTTCTCAAAGAGCAAGGAAGTTCGTTGATCCCTCGGCTTATCTTTCTAGCTATTCTTTGGATAAAAAAGGATCTCGCCTTGCTGTTATAACGCGAGGTCGGCCTTTTTCTTTTGCTAATTGGGAAGGAGCCGTTCATCAATACGGAGAGAAGAACGGTATTCGATATAAGGGAGCAACGTGGCTTCATGATGCAAACCGTCTTTTGGTTGTCAGTGATCGAGAAGGAGAAGATAGGCTAGAAATCCATGACGCTGACCCTGTAAAGGCTCCAAAACTTCTTAAAAAAATGGATTTAGGGCGCATTCTCTCTCTAAAAACCTCTCCCACCCAGGATGAAGCAGTCCTTATTAACCATAGGTGTCAGCTTTTCCATCTTAATTTAAAGACACAAAAACTGCGTCTTATTGATACCAGTTCCTTTGGAGATATGGGGGGGCTTGAGTGGTCACCCGATGGAAAATGGATCGTTTATGATTTCCCCTTAGATGTGCGCTTGAGGGCGATTAAACTGTGTAACATCAAAACCTTTAAACATCAGGTTATCACGCAGCCTTTGCTGACGGATTTCCGACCCTCTTTTGATCCTGAAGGAAAATATATTTATTTTTTATCGAAGCGCACCTATACCCCTTATGCGGATGCGCTTCAATTTGAAATGGGCTTTCCGAAAGGGGTCAAACCCTATCTTATCCTTCTTCAAGACACCTTAACGTCTCCTTTTATTCCCACGCTCAAAGAAGAAGCTGAAACTCCCAAAAAGGAAGAGAAGACAAACAAGAAGAAGGAAGAAAATGGCATAAAAGAGATTAAAATTGATCTCAAAGGCATTGAAAATCGAATTGTCGAATTTCCTGTAGCAGAAGGGGATTATACCCTTATCCGCGGCATCCCGGGAAAAGCTCTTTACCTTTCTGCAGCTCTTCAAGGCGCTCTTAATTGGGACGAAGACGATACAAGCTCTAAAGGCAAAATAGAATGCTATGATTTTGCCACTCAAAAAGAAGAGACGTTGGTGTCCCATGTGTCCTCTTTTACCCTTTCGGGAGATAATCAATGGCTTTGCTATTATGGGGCAAAAAAACTGCGTGTGATAAAAGCCGGCGAAAAAGCACAAGACAATGATTCCTCTTATCGTAAGGGAGGTTGGATTGATCTGTGTCGCATAAAGGTCTCCGTTGATCCGTTTAAAGAATGGGCACAAATATTTGACGATGTGTGGCGTCTTCAAAAGGATTTCTTTTGGACGGAAGATATGTCTCAGGTAGATTGGAGAGGTATTTATACGCGCTACCGACCTCTTCTCGATCGCGTTGCCACCCGAGGGGAGCTTTCAGACCTTATTTCTGAAATGCATGGAGAATTAGGAAGTTCTCACGCTTATGTGTTTGGGGGAGATTTTCGCCAAACCGCCCAATATCCTCTTGGGGATCTAGGCTCTGATTTCATTTATGAAAAAGCCCACAAGGCGTATCGAATTTCTAACATTGCGCAAGGGGATCGCTGGAATCCCTCTCAAACCTCTCCCCTTACGTCTCCGGGGCTTGGCATTGAGGAAGGGGATCTCGTTCTTGCCGTCAATGGTCAAAAGCTGGATGAATTAACGTCTCCTGAAAAGTTACTCGTGAACCAAGCCCGCAACATGGTGTCTCTTGTCGTAAAAGAGGGAAAGAAACAAGAGAAAACCATTTGTGTACGTACGCTTATGTCTCAAACTCCTGTTCGCTATCGAGATTGGGTGGAAAAAAATAGAGCTTATGTTCATGAAAAAACAAAAGGACGTGTGGGTTATGTCCATGTTCCGGACATGGGAATAAATGGGTTTGCAGAATTTCACCGGGGGTTCCTGGCGGAATTAGACCGGGAAGGACTTGTGATTGATGTGCGCTTTAATGGAGGAGGCAATGTCTCAGGACTTCTTCTTGAAAAGCTAAGTCGCAAGCGCCTTGGTTATGATCAAAGTCGTTGGTGGGGAGCTATGCCTTACCCTCTTGAATCTCCCCTGGGGCCCATGGTGGCCTTAACCAACGAATATGCAGGATCTGATGGAGACATTTTTTGTCATAGCTTTAAGGCGCTTAACCTCGGCCCTCTTATTGGCAAGCGCACATGGGGAGGCGTAATCGGCATTTGGCCACGCCATAATCTTGTGGATGGAGGAGGAACGTCTCAGCCAGAGTTTTCTTTTTGGTTCAATGACGTAGGATGGGGTGTGGAAAACTATGGAGTAGATCCCGATATTGAAGTGGAAATCACCCCGCAAGAATATGAAAAGGGCCAGGATCCGCAATTGGATCGAGGCATTAAAGAAATCCTTGCGATTTTGAAATCGTCTCCGCCGCCCATGCCTTTCTCCACTACACGGCCTAACCTTGCGCCCCCAAAGTTAGAAAGAGGAAGTGACGACTAAAGGGATCTTCTCTCAACAGACCGGAGCTTGACCAAGATTCCTCCCCGTGAAGACGGGGATGATAAAGGTTGGGCAGCCGAGATAAAAGTGTCCAATATTAAGACAACGCTAGGTGTTTAGTCCCAGGGTGTGATGGTGTATTATCTGTTGAATTACCATCTAAGGAGGAATTATGGGACAAATATTACACGGGTGCGCCAAAACGACAGAGGCAGTACGTCGGACAATCCAAAATAGTCAAGAGAGCCTAGATACTCTTGCTAAGAGATATACTATCAAC
>JACPNY010000023.1 GCA_016185255.1 Pseudomonadota bacterium | reverse complement strand
GATCAGGAGATGGCTCTTTTACTATGCCTACGCCGGTGTCCATCACAGTCGGACAGAAACTTCAAGGAGAGGAAGGCCCATCCATTCACTCCTCTAGGGGGGCTCAAGCTAGGCCCCAAACTCAGGATATATCTTCGCCTTCTCAAGGTGGAGTCTCTGAAGGGTCATTGAGTGAACCCGTTTCTTCTTCCGGAGGATCTATGGGCAGTGGTGGCGGTGGCGGTAGAGCGTCTGCATCAGAAGAAGGTGTTGTATTGCCATCAGACGCAGTCAAGGAATACGAGCAATTAAAAGCTGAAAAGGTGAGAGGGAAGATACCTGCACCTCCTCCTATCTCTTCCCAGGAACAAGAAAGAATGGCTAAGCTGGCAAGGATTCCGCATGCTCAAGACTCGATCTCGTCTGAAGCTTTGGAACAAGCAAAGATGAACTTGAAGAAAGTTGAGCAGGCAACAGTCCCTGCCCAAACCAAAGAGTCCTCATCGAAAGAAGCTAGTTCAAAGACAGTAGCCTCTTCTAGCAAACCGGAGAGTGTTGTTACACCTTCTGCTGAAAAACATGTTCAGAAAACAGTTTCTTTGTCAACCACGGGTACATCCAAAGGTTCTGGAGGCACTCTAAGTTTTGGCGGTACGCCGATAGCTGAAAACATCTTTCGTGCTGCAGAGGTTCTTGGTTTTGATTTGAACGCATCTTTTAAGGGCGAGCCAGAGGCACTAGATGAACTTCGTAAGAAAGCTAGCGGAAAGGCTACTGCAAATGACAATGCACTAGAAAAACTCTATACCGCAATTGGTGAGAAGCAGCCTACTGAAAAGCAAATAGAAGAGATTACTCGCCTAGCTAAAGAAAATGAATCTCTTGATCAATACAAAAAAACTTTAACAGAGTTTTTAAAGAAAAAATATGATAAAAGTCAAGTTGACCCTACCGAAAAAGATATGGAAGCTGCCCAGTTAATTGGGTTTAATTTGAACGCAGCTTACAAAAGTGAGGCAGAAGCGCTAGATGAACTCCGTAAGAAAGCTAGCGGAAAGACTACCGCAAATGACAATGCATTAGAAAAGCTCTACTCTGCAATTGGTGAGAAGCAGCCTACTGAAAAGCAAATAGAAGAGATTACTCGCCTAGCTAAAGAAAATGACTCTCTTGATCTTTACAAAAAAACTTTAACAGAGTTTTTAAAGAAAAAGTATGCGGTAGCTAAAAAAGGTCCTCGGGTTATCGATGTAGCTGGAGGAGACTGGAAGGAACAGATAGCGAATTTAGGTACGGCTTCAGGTCCGGGTGGTAAAAAAACCGTCAAAAAAGAACCAACCCTTAAAGAGCTTGGTGTTGCACTTGATAAAACGACTCAAGCACTTCGTGATGCTGAAGAAGAGTACGAATTCTTAAGACGTACTGATGCAGAAGATAGTACATTGAAAGCGGTATCTAAAAAGATAGAAAAACTTAAAGAAGAAAAAGTTGGTAAAGTTGTTGCTTATGACAAAAAAAGAGAGCAAGAGAAATCAGTAGCAACAACTACAGCGAAGCCATCGTCGGTCGTAAGGGTTGATCCTCTAAAAGCAGCTCGCGAGCAAGAAGCATTAAGACTGGTTAAGGAGAATAATCCTACTCTTGTGCCTGTGATAGACATTTTAAGTCCAGAAGACCAAACAAGGCTTCTCACACGTAAAATGACACTTTTCTACAATACTAAGGATAATAAACATGTCCCAGAGCGAATAACAAGTTTGGGAAAAGTGGTACAGGGGGCGACTGCGGAGCGCACTGAGTACATTGTTAATGTTCTGAAGGCTCTGAGTCCAATGCAAAGAGATTCTTTAATGGAGTACGTGAAAGGCCTAGAAATGGGCGCTCGCCTAAGTGCCTTATCCTATGTCCCAAATTATTTGGGTATAGCTAAGTATAAGTTTCCAGATCTAGAGAACGTCGTACCTTCCACACAAACGCCCTCGAAGAAACCTGTCGCTAAAGTTAAAGTGGAAGAAATCGTTTCTTCTCCTAAGGTTGTGCCTACGGTCAGTACACCTGAGAAGAAAATGACTCTGAAGGAGAGAATGGACCTGCTTGGGGATCAATCAAAGATTACTGGAAGAATGGGTCTTCCTCTTAAAGGATCAGGGCAAAAGGACGAGAATGACTAAGGCAAGTAGAGTTCTCTCAACCAAAAAAAGCCCCTCTCCGGGGCTTTTTTTATGGACGTTGAAAGGCCTCTGAGTTTCACCCTTGGCTTGAAATTTAAAAATTACTCTGTATGATAGGCGCTCTAACTGAAATCCTTTTCATTAAGTAAGATACTCTCTCATGCGCGCTGAAATTGAAACTCTCGTCTCTGAAATTGAGGAGTCCCTTGGCCTCCTCAGGAGGCATCTTTGACTGGGATAAATCCCAAAAACGTCTCACTGACCTAGAAGCCGATGTGCAAGATCCCGCCCTGTGGGATAATCCTCAACGCGCGCAAACACTGTTGCGAGAACGAGAGCAGCTTCTGGGATCTCTTGGACGCCTTCAAAAACTTGATCAAGAGTTAAAGGATAGCCTTGAGCTTTTAGAGCTTGGAGAGGCAGAACAAGATCAAGATCTTCAAGAGGCTGGCGAAAAAGACATCACTGCCCTTCATCAAAAAATCCAACGATTACGTCTTGAAAGCCTTTTGTCTGGTGAAGCAGATGCCAACAATTGCTTTGTGGAAATTCATGCAGGAGCTGGTGGAACGGAAGCTCAAGATTGGGCCTTGATGTTGAGTCGTATGTACACGCGATGGGCTGAAGCTAAGGGATATAAAATTGACTGGATTGAGGAAAGCCCAGGCGAAGAAGCAGGCCTTAAATCAGCTTCCTTTAAGGTAATATCCCATAAGGACGCGGATCACCCTTACGGATGGTTAAAAGGAGAAAGCGGCGTACACCGTTTAGTGCGCATCTCTCCTTTCGATTCAAACGCTCGGCGTCATACAAGTTTTGCCTCTGTTTGGGTGTATCCCGAGGTCGATGATAAAATTGATGTGCAAGTAGAAGAAAAAGACCTCAGAATTGATACCTATCGTGCTTCTGGAGCAGGGGGGCAGCACGTAAATAAAACTGACAGCGCTATTCGCATTACCCACATTCCAACAGGAGTGGTGGTACAATGCCAAAACGATCGTTCCCAGCATCGGAATCGTGCCCAAGCCATGAGCATGCTCAAAGCGCGTCTTTATGAGCTTGAGCTCAAAAAACGAGAAGAAGCCGTCCAAGCTTCTGAAGCGTCTAAATCAGAAATTGGTTGGGGACATCAAATCCGCTCTTATGTTTTGCAACCCTATCAAATGGTTAAGGATTTAAGGACGCACGTGGAAAAAGGAAATGCTCATGGCGTTTTAGAGGGAGATATTGATGCCTTTCTTGAAGCCACCCTTGCTCAAAAAATTAAGGCGTAAATGAGCTGTGCAACATCCAAGCGGCTTTTTCCAGAAAAGTTGCTTTTTCTGTCAGCATATTAGCGGTTACAAGGTCACCCTCATTTTCTGCAAAAGACGCCCCATCTAAATTTTTTTGAGCGAGACTAAGATAATCGTCTCTTAAATTTTTCACTATAATGTGCGAGGCTGGAGTGGCATCAGCTTCTTTAATAGAGGCATTTCCCAAAAGCTCCGTATAGCTTGGGGGTGCTTTTCCACCAAGGGCGCGAATACGTTCTGCAATCTCGTCCTGTGACTCCCACAAAGTCTGATAAAACGTTTCAAGCATAAGGTGAAGGCTATAAAACTGAGGTCCCTCCACGTTCCAGTGGAACGCATGTGTTTTATAGTAAATAACAGCCGTGTCTGCCAGAATAGCCGTTAAAATAGCTATTAATTCAGGGTGTTCTCTGCCAGAGTGATAAACGGCCATTGAACGCTCTCTTTTAAGATATTCAGTGCCCTTATTATATCAGAAAACAATTAATAATTCGTTTAACTTTTTTCCCCGAGTTCTTTTCCCGCCTTTTGATCGTGGCGTGCTTCTTCCACTTCTCGACCGAGAAAATAGCTAATGACCGTTCGGATAGCAACGATGGTTGCAAGAACAATAAGGTCTTCTTGAGTTGGTTTAAGAAAAGTGTGGATGATGTCAGCTGCAATCATAAACTCGAGGCCAAAAAGAATATAAGTTCCTAAAATGGCCCTGATTTTATTCGCTTCTATAAGAAAAAAGGGGGTGCTATGACGATGAAGTTTCATGCGGATAAACCCGAGTGAGGCGACAACAAATCCCCAGATCACAATCATAACGCCAACAAGATTAATAGCGGTGACCACACTGCTTAAGAGGGTATAAAATATAAGATTTATGTCCATGAAAGAAGCTCCCTTTTGCTAAGAGAATAGCATAAAATGAGACGGGTTTCGACCCTCTAAATCTTTGTGGTTTATGCGTCACCCAGCTTCTTTTTTAAAGCGGCTTCGATCAAAGAAATTGTTTCTTGAGGTCCATAAAGGGCTACGAAAGATCCCATGCGAGGTCCCTCGTCTTGGCCTAGAAGAACTTGATAAAGAGTTTTAAACCAATCTCGCAGATTCGTATAATTGTGCCTTTTCCCCACTTCATAAATTTCTGTTTGAATAGCCTCTGGATCTGCGGGCAACCCTTTTAAACTTTTGGCAAGATCTTCAAGAGCCTTACGCTCTTCTTCTGTTGGCAATCGGTAGTGTTTATTAGGCTTCACGAAATCTCGATAATAGGCAATCGCATACCCGACCAAACGATCCACCATGGGCATAGTGTCAGGGCGCGCATGAGGCGCATAACGAGAAATAAAGCCCCACAAAACAGCTTTGTCTTCCGTGTTACAGACGCTGGCTAAGTTGAGCAAAATTCCAAAGCTTAGAGGAAGCTCCTCCCGGGGTGGAAGGCCATTGTGGACATGCCATACAGGGTTGTTGAGCTGTTGGTCTAAAGGTTGCTCTGGAAACTTCTCGAGAAAACTCAAGTATTCATCAACTGCCCGAGGAATAACATCAAAGTAAAGTCGTTTTGCTTTACGGGGAGCTTGGTACATAAAGTACGAAAGGCTTTCTTCAGGCGCATAGCGCAGCCATTCTTCAATAGTCAGCCCATTTCCCTTGGACTTTGAGATTTTTGTGCCCTTTTCATCCAAAAAAAGCTCATAATTAAAACCTTCAGGTGGCGGATGACCTAAGACCCTACAAACACGACTGGATAACTTAACGGAATCAATCAGGTCTTTTCCTGACATCTCGTAATCAACGTCAAAGGCTGCCCAGCGCATGCCCCAATCCACCTTCCATTGGAGCTTGCAATGCCCTCCTGTAACAGGCGTTTCAATGAGCTTTCCATCTTCTCGCTTATAGACAATTGTTCCTGCTTCTTCATTTCTCTCGATCACAGGAACTTGCAAAACACGCCCTGTTTCTGCACACACAGGTAAAAAAGGACTATAGGTCGCTTGTCGTTCTTCTCCTAACGTGGGCAGAATAATATTGATAATTTCATCATAATGCCCCAGAACGGCCAGCAACATCGGATCAAATCGCCCCGAAAGATAACACTCAGAAGAGCTTATAAACTCATAATCAAACCCGAAAGTATCCAAAAAAGCCTTAAGGCGCGCATTATTGTGGTGGCCAAAGCTCTTATGGGTTCCAAAGGGATCCGGAATTTGAGTCAGCGGCTTTCCAAGATGGGCCCGAATCAACTCTGGATTGGGAATGTTGTCTGGCACCTTTCGCAATCCATCCATATCATCAGAAACGGCATACAGCTTCGTGGGGATATCAGAGAGCAAAGCAAAGGCTTGACGTACCATGGTTGTACGCACCACTTCTCCAAAGGTCCCAATGTGAGGGAGTCCGGACGGTCCATACCCTGTTTCAAAAAGAACAAATCCTTTAGAGGGCGGTTTTCCATCAAGCCGCTGAACAAGTTTACGAGCCTCCTCAAAGGGCCAGGCAGGAGAAGCAGACGCGTAAGAATGAAGGTTTTGCATTAGTTGACCTATGTACCAATTCAAATTGAAAGTATGGATTTTTGTTGTAATTCTTCCAGTGTCATCCCCGCGAAGGCGGGGATCCAGGAATAAATCACACTGTCATCCCGAATTTATTGCGGGATCTCTTTGACAAGGAGATGCTGAAATGATCCCGGGTCAAGCCCGGGACTAAAGGTTCAGCATGACAACGTTTCTCTGGATCCCCGCCTTCGCGGGGATGACACTGAAGGGTAACCCTAATAAGGTATCCTCAAGCACGAAGAGTATATATGAAAACTATTTTAAATCACGAGGTAATTGCAAAATTATCCCCGTTCCTGTCATGCTCGACTTAGAAACTCTCGATTTCCGAAGAAAATCATAGAGTTTCTTGATCGGGTATCTTCTCGACACTCATTGCTCTTGAGGCAAGATCCCTCTTCACGAAAGCAGGGATCTTGTTGGAACATCTCATTGCTTCTAGAAGATCTCCGATGAATCAATGCTAATTTTTTTCTTTGAAAAACAACGCATTGCTAGCTCGGGGATGACAATAATGGGCTTAACGAAACACGAACTTTCATTCACGCGGGTATAATAAAAAAACAAAAAAATTAACACATTTATGAATATTTATGATATACTGATAAATAATAATAGATAATTTAACGACATTAATTATTTAAACAAAGGAGACGTATTATGAAGTATTTTGTATTAATGTAGTGCCTGCTAATCCAAACGCCTTCATGAACGGAGGAGGGATGTAGTAACCTACGCGCCTTAAGCAATATTTGTTTTAGGAATCAGACACATCATCACACCCCAGCCCCCGTTGGGGTGTGATGCTTTTTGGAACCTTCAGAGAAAGCCTATTTTCCTTTTCCATCCTCCCCCTCGCCTTCCCCAAGCACGCGCCATCACTAAACCTTTCTCCTTCAGATTCATCAATATTACGATATTTCTTCAAGAAAACAAAATATCGCGATGGTGGCAAGAGGGAGAAAGTAGAGGTAGAGAGAGGTGGAAGAAGCTTAAAATTTGTCCTCACAAATCTTAGAGTCTTTTTTCTTCAATTTCTGTTGCCAGGCCTTTGAAAAGACTTTCAATGCCCCCAGGATTTGATCCCCCTGCTTGTGCAAGGTCGGGACGCCCCCCGCCGCCTTTGCCATCAATGGCGGAGACAACTTTTCGGATAAGATCAACCGCATTAAAGGTGGAGAGAAGATCAGGGCTCACTCCAATAACAAGAGAGACCTTCCCTTCTATCTCGCTAACTACGACAAAAACACCGGAGGAAAACTCAGCCTTTAATTCGTCCACAATAGGCTTTAGGTTTTGGGGCGGAATCTCTTTCAAATGGCGCTTAAAGAGAGGGATTCCATTGATTATGTCCGGCTTCAACGTCTCTCCTTGTCCTGCTGTGGCTAAGCGTTGACGGAGAGATTGGACTTCTTTCTCGAGAACGCGACGTTCTTCTACCACCTGAGTCATTCTTTCGCCAACCCCTTGAGGGGTCACTTTAAGAAGAGTGGCAAGGGTTAGAACTGCCTGATGTTGAGAGGTGGCAAAATCTTCGGCCATAGGACCCGTGAGCGCCTCGATCCGCCGAATCCCCGCAGCAATCCCGGATTCAGAGAGAATTTTAAAATAGCCAATATCTCCTGTGCGCTCCACATGGGTTCCCCCACAAAGCTCCACCGAAAAGGGAGATTTTGCCTCTTCCCCCATGGATACAACGCGTACCTCTTCGCCGTATTTTTCTCCAAAAAGAGCAAGGGCCCCTTCTTTAGTAGCTTCATCAGGCGTCATGATCCGCACAGCTACGAGCGTATTCGCTCGAATCTGATCGTTCACTTCTCGTTCAACATGGAGGATGTCTTCAGGATTCAGGGCTTTTGGGTGGCTAAAGTCAAACCGCAAACGGTCAGGCGCCACGAGAGATCCCTTTTGCACCACATGAGCGCCAAGACGTTTACGCAAGGCTTTATGAAGAAGGTGAGTCGCGGAATGGTTCGCGCGTAAAAGAGTCCGCTTTTCCTCATCAATGGCGAGGTGAGCCACCTCACCTTGACCTATCTCTCCCTCGACAACGCGCCCCATATGTACAATAAGATCACTCACTTTACGGTGTGTGTCCTCAACCTGCATGCGTCCCTTAGAGGTTGAAATAAGGCCTGTGTCACCCACTTGTCCACCGGACTCTCCATAAAAAGGGGTTTGATTCACAAGAAGCGTAATTTTGTCTCCCACCTTGGCCGTGGGGACTTCTTTGCCATCTTTCAAAATAACGTCGATGAGCCCTTCCGCAGTGGGAGTCTTATAGCCTAAAAATTCAGTGGCAGGGAGGCGTTCTCTCAACTCAAACCAAATACGATCGGTTTTGCTTTCTCCTGACCCTGTCCACGCCGCGCGAGCTTCCGCCTTTTGGCGTTCCATCGCTTGGGTAAAGCCCGCCGTATCCACAGACTTTCCTTCCGCACGCAGGACATCCTGGGTCAAATCCAGAGGGAAGCCATAGGTATCATAAAGTTTAAAGGCAACGTCCCCAGGCAAGAGATCTTTCACTTTTTGAGATTCTTCGGTGAGGAGTTTCAAGCCCTTGTCGAGAGTCTGGCGAAAACGGTCTTCTTCCAAATTAAGAGTTTCCACGATAAGAGGAGTAGCGCGGACTAGCTCAGGATAGGTTCGTCCCATTTTTTCAACTAAGGTGGGCACCAGCTTTGCCATCAAAGTGCCTTTATATCCCAAAAGTTGCACATGGCGCATGGCTCGACGCATAATGCGACGTAGGACATACCCTCGTCCTTCATTGCTGGGCAACACGCCATCGGCCATCAAAAAACAGCTGGAGCGCAAATGATCCGCAATCACCCGATGAGAGGCTTGGGCAGCGCCAGTTGCTTTTATTTTGGTAATTTCCTCGGACTCTTCAATGATCGCCTTAAAAATATCTGTATCAAAATTGTTATGCACACCTTGAAGCACGGCTGCAATACGCTCCATGCCCATGCCTGTGTCCACAGACGGCTTGGGAAGAGAGATCATCTCTTGGGGACTGAGTTGCTCATACTGCATAAACACAAGATTCCAGATCTCCACAAAGCGATCGCCGTCTGCATCTTTGCTCCCAGGAGGGCCACCTGGAATATGTGCCCCATGGTCATAGAAAATTTCAGAACACGGCCCACAGGGGCCAATGTCGCCCATTGTCCAGAAATTTTCACTTTTATCGGAAATGCGAATGATTTTCTCGTCAGGAAGGTGGGCTATTTTTTTCCAGAGACGCGCTGCGTCCTCATCTTCGGAGTAAACCGTCACAACAAGCTTTTCAACGGGAATGCCCCATTCCTTGGTAATAAGAGTCCAGGCCAAATCAATAGCCTCCTCCTTAAAATAATCCCCAAAGGAAAAGTTCCCCAGCATTTCAAAGAAGGTGTGATGGCGCGCCGTATGCCCTACGTTTTCTAGGTCGTTATGTTTTCCCCCGGCCCGAATGCATTTTTGACAGCTAGAAGCCCGTGTAAAATCAAGTTTTTCTTGACCTGTGAACACGTTTTTAAAAGGCACCATGCCTGCACTTGTGAATAAAAGAGTCGGGTCATTAGCGGGTACAAGAGAGCTGGAGGGCACAATCGTGTGCCCCCGATTTTGAAAATATTCCAAGAAAAAAGAACGAATATCCGCAGTGGTTGTCATGGGTCAAGTAATCAGTGGTCAGTAATCAGTGGTCAGTATGTTTACTGCACCTCAAGAGCGCAAGAGTTTTCTGATCGTTAAGTAATCAGTGGTCAGTTATCAGTAGGTTACCACCTCTCAAGAGCACAAGAATCTCTGATTACTGACTACTAGCCTAAGCCGCTTCCTCCGCAGTCTCTGTAATAGAAAGGCTCTGGCTCACAACGCCGATATTGGCGCGAATGGCCTCTTCAAGAGCTGTGGCAATGAGTGGGTTTTCTTTTAAGAAAATTCGTGCGTTTTCGCGGCCTTGGCCAATGCGTTGGTCCTTATAGGAATACCAAGATCCTGACTTTTCAACAAGATTAGCTTTCACGCCTAAATCAATAAGCTCGCCGGTTTTAGAGATACCCTCTCCATACATAATGTCAAACTCCACAACCTTAAACGGAGGGGCCATCTTATTTTTAACAACCTTAACACGCGTTTGGTTGCCGACAACTTCATCCCGATCTTTGAGGGCTCCAATACGGCGAATATCAAGGCGAATGGAAGCATAAAACTTTAAGGCATTTCCCCCCGTTGTGGTTTCTGGATTTCCAAACATAACGCCAATCTTTTGCCGAATTTGGTTGATAAAAATAACCATGCAATTTGTTTTAGAAACGGAACCTGTAAGCTTGCGAAGGGCTTGGCTCATCAAACGTGCCTGAAGTCCCATGTGAGAATCACCCATCTCTCCCTCTAACTCTGCTTTTGGAACAAGGGCGGCGACGCTGTCAATGATCAGCACATCAATGGCTCCAGAGCGAACGAGTGTATCGGCAATTTCAAGAGCTTGCTCTCCGGAATCCGGTTGAGAGATAATCAGGTTGTCCGTGTTCACCCCCAGCTTTCTGGCATAAATAGGATCAAGAGCATGCTCCGCATCCACAAAGGCACAAGTGCCCCCCACTTTTTGAGCTTCCGCCGCCACATGAAGGGCAAGAGTTGTTTTGCCAGAGCTTTCTGGGCCATAAATTTCAATAATTCGCCCCTTAGGAAGCCCTCCAATGCCAAGGGCGATATCAAGACCTAAGGAGCCCGTCGGAATTGACGACACATCGACCACGCTATCCTTTTCTCCCAAGCGCATGATGGATCCTTTTCCAAAGGCCTTTTCAATTTGACCCAGAGCGGCTTCGAGAGCTTTTTGCTTATCCATCACATATTCCTTTTCTAGAGTTATCCTTCCCTCTATATTTCACAGGTTTTTTATAAGCGCAATTCTAATTTATGGTCATTTCCAGCGTTCTCTTAAGAGCTTTCACATCTGTGGCGTGAATAACTCTAGAAAATGTTCTTAAATGAGATTATCCCTATCCTTATGATGCACCTGTCTCTTTCTCCTCATCTTCTTATCAGTTGGCTGCAGACCCACTCTCCAGAGGTGCTGACAGCAAGTCTTCTTCTTGTGTGTGGCGGAGTTATTCTTGTGATGATGCGCCTTTATGGCGCCGTAGGATTGATGGTGTATAGTGCGCTTGCTGTGATTGTTGCAAATCTTCAGGTTCAAACGGCGACACAATATCAATTCTTTGAGGAACCCATTGCGTTGGGAACAATTGTGTTCTCCTCGATTTTTATCGTGAGCGGTATTTTGACTGAGTATTATGGAAAAGCACAAGCGCAGAAAGCCGTGTGGATGAGCTTTACGGGGATGATCCTTGTCACTTTGTTTATGTTGTTTACGATTGGATTTAAGCCAGCACCTGGCTTTGATGAGGCACACCATGCCATGTGTGTGCTTTTCTTCCCAGCCCCAGCCCTTATCGCGGCCAGCCTCATCGCGTACGCTGTGGGGCAGCTTAATGATATTTGGATTTTTGCCACTCTCTCTCGTCTCACACGAGGAAAATTACTTTGGTTACGATCCTTCTTGGCCACCTTGATAGGAGCCTTCTTTGATAATCTGATTTTCAGTGTGCTGGCATGGATGGTTTTTTCGCCGAACCCCTTGCCGTGGACGACAGTCTTCTTTACCTATGTGTTAGGAACCTATATTTTGCGCGTTTTTGTGGCTGTTGTAGGAATTCCCTTTATATATTTAGCACGGCTTATGGTGAGGTAATGTTTAAGTTTGAGATCACGTTTCAGTCCCCGTCTTCTAAGGCGCGGTTAGGCCGCTTAAGCACTCCCCATGGTGTGGTGGAGACCCCTGCTTTCATCTTTTGTGCCACAAAGGCGGCGATTAAAGGAGCCACAGCCCAAGATATGCGACGCGAGAAAACCCAAATCATTCTCGCCAATACCTATCACTTGATGCTGCAACCCGGGCCCGACCTTATGGCAAAAATGGGCGGCTTGCATCGCTTTATGGGGTGGGATGGGCCTATGCTTACTGACTCGGGCGGGTTTCAGATTTTCAGTCTGGGTCATGGGTCTGTTGCGGAAGAAGTCAAAGGCCGGCGTGGATCCTCGCGTCCGAAAAGTCTTTTGAACATTAATGAAGAGGGAGCCACCTTTAAATCTTATCTTGATGGAAAGAAACACACCTTAACGCCTGAAAGATCCATTCAAGTACAGCGCGCCTTAGGGGCCGATCTGATTGTGGTGTTGGATGAGTGCACGCCCTTTCATGTGGATAAGTCCTATACAGAAAAGTCCATGTATTTGAGCCATCGGTGGGCCCAGAGAAGCCTTGCCGAGTTTCAAAAGGGTCCTGAAGGAATCCAAGAGCTCTATGGCATTACTCAAGGAGGGGTTTACCCAGATTTACGGAAAACCAGTGCGGATTTTGTGAACAGCCTCCCCTTCTTTGGCCATGCGGTAGGAGGATCCTTGGGAGCTGATAAAACACAAATGAAAGAGGTTGTGGAAATGGCTATGGAGCCCCTCGACCCGGCTCGTCCCGTGCATCTTTTAGGCATTGGAGGAGTAAGCGATATTTTCTATGGTGTGGAGCAAGGCATTGATACCTTTGATTGCGTTCATCCGACACGCCTGGCACGCCATGGGGGAGCCCTTGTTCCTGCGGCTCTTGGCGAAGGGCGAGAGCATATCAATTTACGGAATGCTCAATTTCGAGAAGATCAGCGTCCCATTGATGAAACGTGCGAATGCCAAACTTGTCGGACATTGTCTCGTAGTTATCTCCATCATCTGCTAAAAGCAGGCGAGCTTTTGGCCATGCATGCCCTCACTCTTCATAATGTGCACTTTATGAACCGCCTTTTGGAGGGCATTCGTCACGCCATTGCAGCAGGGACTCTTGAAGAGGAACAAAAGAAGTGGGTGGGGTAGGATTTGGTGACGTGAAGCGTAATTACTTATTAAATAACCATCTGTTATCCCGAACTTGTTTTGGGATCTTGTTGGCATGGAGATGCTGAAACGAGTTCAGCATGACAATGATTGTCATGCTCTAGATACAGGTCTTTGATTTTATATTTATCATTTTACGATCTTTTTAAAGGATGTCCAATTTTCCAATTGGCCGTTTGACCATGTGATGATTTTAAGCTCTTTGTGACAATAAGGAGTGGATTTTGAAGTGTTTTCAATCCATCACGACAAATCCTTAATTTTCTCTTCCCCCTTGTCTTGATACGAAAAAAATGTTGAAATAAATTTAGTAAAATTTTTACAACTTCCCTATCATCCTGGATTCGTCTCAGGATCTAATCAGCACAAGATCCCGAAACGAGTTCGGTATGACAGGGTATCCAGGGAGGGGTTGTGGCGCAAGAGACTGTTCAACAAATATCTACAATTTCTCAAATTTTAGCTTCAACATTTTTGGACAAAGGAATTTTGTCTCTTGATCAAGTAGATGTGGTTCTGAAAGAGCAGAGACTTCGAGGGACATCGTTTGAAGACTGCCTTCTAGGCTTAGGATTTATGAGTGAGGCAGCGCTTGCGGAAGCTCTCTCCTTAACAAGTGGGTATGAGCGGGTTAACCTTAAACAAACCCTCTTTGATCCCTCTTTGAAAGAGGTGGTGCCACGGGAGGTGGCGGAACAGTATTCCCTTATGCCACTTTCTTTAGAAGAGGGCGTTTTGCGGGTGGCTCTTGCCGATATTTATAATATGTATGCGCTCGATTTTTTACGCCAAACCCTTCCCTTAGTGCAGCTGGTCATTCCTCTTATTGCGCTTGAATCGGATATTCTTGAGGCGATCGATCGCTATTATGGATATGACTTATCCATTCGTGGATTATTGCGAGAGATAGAAACTTCTTCCAGCCAAACTTTTTCAGGGGATGATTCTATTAATCCAACTATTCGTTTGGTCAATGCCATTGTCATGGACGCCATTAAGCTTCAGGCTTCTGACATTCATTTTGAGCCGGAGGGGGCTTTTATGCGCCTTCGCTATCGCATTGATGGGATTCTTGCTCAAATCTGTACTCTCCACTCCTCCTATTGGCCCGCTATTTGTGTGCGGTTGAAGGTGATGGCGGAGATGAATATTGCTGAGTCCCGGCGTCCGCAAAATGGGCGCATGACCTTCTATGTGGGACCGCGGGAGATTGACTTACGTGTGTCCTCCCACCCCACTGTTCACGGGGAGAATATTGTGGTTCGTATTTTGGACAAAAGCCGCTCTCTTTTGGCGCTGGATGCATTGGGATATTCGGAAGACGTCATCTCTCACATAAAAGAAACGCTGCAGCGGCCGGAGGGTATTTTTGTTATTACAGGTCCTACGGGATGCGGCAAGACAACATCCTTGTATTCCATGCTGAGTTATATGAGTACGCATGCCCTCAACATCATGACCTTGGAAGAGCCTGTCGAATACCAACTCCCTTTGATTCGTCAATCGGATGTGCGAGAGGGGGGTGGGATGGATTTTGCCGAGGGGGTTCGGTCTATTTTGCGCCAAGATCCTGACATCATTTTAATTGGAGAGGTGCGTGATTCACAGACGGCCCAGATGGCTCTTCGGGCATCTATGACGGGGCATCAGGTTTTTTCAACTCTTCATACAAACGATGCGCTGGGAGCCATTCATCGGTTGGTTGACCTCGGTTTGTCGCGGGTGATGTTGGCTGGAAATTTGATGGCGATTGTTGCGCAGCGTCTTGTGCGAAAATTGTGTTCTTCTTGTAAAAAAGAACGCTCGATGACCCATGCTGAAGCAACCCTTCTAGGGCTTGAAACGCCTACTTTCCTTTTTACACCTGAGGGCTGTGAGGCATGTCGTGGAACAGGCTATAGGGGGCGGCTTGCGATCGCCGAAATCTTGAACTTTGACGAGGAAATGAATGAGCTTTTGATTGGTATGTCATCCCGTGCTGTTCTTAAAGAAAGGGCCTTGAAAAAAGGATATTTTCCCATGGCTCAAGATGCGCGAAGGCGGATTTTAAAGGGAGACACAAGTCTTGAGGAAGTGAGACGTGTGGTTGATTTAAGAGAGAACACATGACTCTTTATCGGTATAAGGCTTTGGGTAAAGAAGGGACCCTTCACAAAGGGAAGGTTGCTGTGGAATCTTCTGCGGCTCTCAAACGCCATCTTGAAGAACGGGGGTTATCTCTCATTACCTATTCGTCCCATGGGCGAGAGTTGTCCTCTTTTTTTCCGCACAAAGTGAGGACGCGATCCTTGATGGATCTGTGCCTTCATTTGGAGCAATTTGAAAAGGCTGGTATTCCTTTGAAGGACAGCCTTGAAGACCTCGTCACTGTCCAAGAAGTTCCAAAACTTAAGATGATACTTTTAGAGGTTATCCGGGATGTGGAAAGAGGGATCTTGTTTTCAAAGGCGCTTGCAAGACATCCCCTTGTCTTTGATCCCATTTTTGTGAGCCTTATCGCCGTTGGCGAAAAGACAGGGCGTTTGTCTTTTGTTTTGCAACACCTTGTCCACCATTTGAAATGGCTAGATGATGTGCAGGCTCAAATCCTTAAAGCCTTTCGATATCCCGCATTTATGGCCGTTTTTCTGTTAGCAGCGGTTGTTGTTTTGATGACCGTATTGGTACCAGAGCTTATTGCCTTTATGCAAAGTTTTAAGAGAGAGCTTCCTCTTTCAACCTGGTTTCTTATTGCTGTTTCATCCTTCTTGTCCCGTTACCTTTTCCTTCTTTTAAGTGGGGTGGGGAGTGGAGCCCTCCTCGGCCTGGTTGTTTTTAGATTTCACCCCCAAGGAGTATTTTGGAAAAGCCGCTTGCAAGAGAAGATGCCGCTGATGGGACCTTTAAGGCGCAAACTGGCCATGGCACGGTTTTGTCACCTTGTTGCTGTTATGTTTGGGGGTGGAGTTGATATTCTTCAAGCACTTCAGACGGCACGAGAATCTCTGGGGACAGGCAGTCTCTCTTCTACCCTTAAGGATGTGGAGAGATTTGTGCGGGAAGGAAGCTCTCTCTCTAGCGCTCTGGAGAAAGGGGGAGGGTTTCCTCCCATGGTGATTCGTATGATTAAGGTGGGAGAACAAACGAGTTCCCTTCACGTTAATCTTTTACATGTGAAAGAGTATTTTGACACAACCCTCAAACGCCATGTGGATCATATGGTGGGGCTTATTGAACCCTTCATGATTTTAACTGTTGGAGGTGTGATGTCATGGATTGTGTATTCTGTTTTTGTTCCTCTCTATGAAACCCTGGCGCTTATGGATTATTGAGGGGACGGAATGAAAGACAAGTTTCTTTTGTACCTTACGGATGAAGAGATCATTCTTTATAAGGGAGCTGCTGAAAAGATTGCGACTTTCACAGGGTCGTTTGAGGAGAGCGTTCCGATCCTTGAAACCCATCTCGGCCCGAAGGGATCTCTTTGCCTTCTGATTGATCGAACTCAGCAAGATATTCATGAGGAAAAATTACCTCCCCTCTTCTTTTGGGACCGAGCGCGTCTTCTTTTTCACAAGAAAGTCAGTTGTTCTTCTCAAGGAGGATACGCAAGCTTTCACTTTTTAAAGCAAGAGGGAGATGTTTATTTAAGATGGGTTCACCTGCCTCAACAGGATCCGATCGTCCCTTGGATTGATTTTATTAAGGTGCGCGCAGGACATGTTTTCTTTGTGGCTCTTGAAGGGGGACGTCTTTTAGGGAAGAAGCTGTCGTCTTCAAAAGGGTATCATATGGTGCTTTACTCATCACCCTCTCAGAAAATGCGGCATATGGTTTTTAAGGGGAAACGCCTTCTGCTTGTCCGAACGTCTCAAGGGGAGGAGGATATTAAGGGGTCTCTTCATTTTTTGAGTCGTACCTATGCTGACATTCATGAGACGCTTGAGGTGGTAGAATGTGATTCCCAGGAGCTCATAAGCTCTGTGGTTTCTCAAAAGAAATCTTCTTTCCCCCTTGCTCTTGCTGCTTTTTCGACTGCTCCTTGGATAAGGAAAAGCATGGGAGCAGGTCTTAGCCTCATCTGTCTATGGACAGGTGTTGAGGTCTATGAGGGGAGTGTGTTTAAAAGAAAGACGCCATTTGTTTTGTCGGAGGGGAGCTCTTTAAAGGAAGCGTCTCAGGCGCTTACCTCTCGTCTTGACGGGAAAGATGTTTCTTGGATGCGCAGGGCTCTGGCGCACTATGATGAGCTGAAGCCCTCTAAAACAGAGTTTTTACAAGATATTCAGCAGCTTTCCCTTTTGTTAAAAATGTATCCTATTCGCCTTGAGAGCATGCGGTGGCATCAGGAACAGCAGCTTGAAATTCTTCTGAGCTTTCTTATAGAAGAATGTGACACGAAAAATGAGGCGCTTGAAACCTTTGAAGCCTTTCTCTTGTCAGCCCATGAGCACTTTCCAAACAGTCACCTTCAGGTGCTGGAGGCGCCTTTTAAGAGTGGTCCCCAAGAGACGTTTAAGGATTCGTCTGAGGGAGAGCTTCCGCGGGTTCAAGTTAAAATTGTGGGCCTATGAGCAGGGAAGGTCTCTTATTCGCCGTGTTAGGGTGTGCCGCTTGTAGTGGCCTTTGGGCAGCTATTGATTTTCGGCAAACACAAGAACGAGGCTTTAATCGTGCCGTGGGGGAGCGCAGTTGTTTTCAACAAGAAAACCAATCTTTGAGAGAGAATCTTACCTTCCTGGAATCCCATCAAAAGGACATTGATTTTTTAAACGAAAAAGGATGGTTTTTTCCAAAAAATCGCCTGATTGCGCGCGAATTTTTAGAAGACCTGAGGCCTTTGTTAAAAGAGGTTTCTTATCAGTTTGATCCTGAAGCTGTGAAGGAGCTGAAAGAAAATGTTTCTTTGAAAGTCACGCAGATTTCCTTTGAAACCATGTCAATCCTTGATGTTGAGGTATATGCCTTCATAGAGAATCTTTTAAATCAGTTTCCTGGTGTTCTTATCCTTCGAGACCTCATCTTAAGACGACAAGAAGGCGAACCTCACTCTATTCAAGGAACAGTTGTCGTTGATTGGGTTGCTATGGAGGGGAAATCTTAAGATGGCTTTCCTTTGGGTCTTGGCTTTATTTAAAAACGTCTGTGCCTTTGGGGCGGCGCACGCATACCCCTCTCTTTTCTTTAAGGATGAGGAGGTCGCTCGTCTTCATGAGAGCAATCAAGAGACCTGCGGAGCTCTGTCTCTCTCCGCTATTCTCTATTATGATGAAAGCCACTGGTCTTTATGGATAAATGATAAGATTATTTGCCCCGAAAATGCCCAAGAAATGGAGGGATTTCATATTAAGAAGGTTTCTCCCCATGAGGTGGAGTTTTCTCACCTCTCTACAGAAGGAGAAATCTTAGAGACTTTTACTCTGCGTCCTTATTAATGTAACAAAAAAGGAGGGATGTCTCCCTCCTTTTTTGAGAAGCCGTCAAGCCTTAGAAAACAAGACGTGATCCAATGATAAACGCATTGGCGCTATTATTGTTAACGGGCGCTGCAAATTGACCCGAAGAAGCAAGTTGCGCATTCAAACGGTTTGCTTCAGCCGTAGCCGCTGGGTTTTTCATTTGGAAGTGTGCATATTCAAAATAAACACCCAAACCCGGGGCTAACTTGTGATCAACAGCTGCAGAGACCGCATTCATTGTAGACTTTTGACGAATCTGCGGACTGGTTAAGATAGTTGCAGGAGAGGGATTGAGAGCCCCCAACGCATTTCTCCATCCATAATAGTAACCCGTACTGAATTTTGTGGCGCCCCATGTGTAAGACAGACCTAAATCCAGGAATTGCCCAGCATCTGAAAGGTTCTGGTTCACAAGTTCACGAGAGTTTCCATTGTTTCCGTATTCAATGCTGAATCCAACATTTTCATAGGAAAAGGTACCACCCAAAGCAAAGGATGCTATGTTTTTCCGTTTTGGAGCTGTCAAATATTCAGGGTGAGATTTTGCAAAAATGGACGTTGCGGACAGCGCCATTTCAAACCCATTACAAAACCTATGAATAAAGTTCAAGCCACTTGAAATGTTATCTGTATCAAATGGCTTTTTCTTAGAGCCCAGATAACTTGTGATGGAGTTGATGTTTTGTTCCCCCCGATGTTCTGAACGTGGAACATAGCTTACACCAAGCTGAAATCCATTCCAACGAGGTGTGAGATAAGTAAGCTTAGTGTCCCGATTTGTATCACCCACAAGATAAGTCGAATGAAGTGTACCGGTTGTAAAGTTAATCACACGATCGAAGTTTCCATCCATAAACTCTGTGCCTCCCCATTGGTCCCATCCACCAAACGCCATTGTGGATTGAACACCATAGGTGTTTCCTAGATAAAATTTACCCCACGTGCCGCCAAAAAAGAGATAAGCTTCTCGAGCTGTGTGATCACCATTTACATCTCCATCGAGGGTGACAACAAGGCCATATTCCATACCACGGTCTGTTTTTCCCTCAACAGTGAATTTTATGCGCGTATCATCCACAGTAAAAAGCTGCCCACGGCCATAGGCTTTGCGGTTCTGAGGAGTATTTGCTGGATCTCCTGGTACAGCTATTTGTCTATTGTTAAAAAACCAATTATTGAAGGACATCGCACCCGAAATTTTAAGTTCAGGGACCGCTAGAATGGGGGTCGGATTGCTTACAGCAGCCTGTACAGGAGAGCCAAATAGCACAACACTTAAAAGAGTCGTTGAGGCAAGAAGAGTACGAGTCATAGTTTCCTCCAGAATATAAAAAATTTAACTTAAACACACACAACTAGTCACACCCAATGTCCCTCCTTCGGGCATGTCTTTAAATTTAACGTGACAAAGACGAGTTACCTTCCTATAAAGGACACCTGAGATACATTTCTCAATGATTAAATTCCTGCTAAAATAATTTTTAGAAGGGGTGTGACGGGTGCGCCACAGTTTGCTATGTTAAACCTAAATCTTCAAATCCAAGACTTGCTTTTTTTAGAAGCCCTTGAAGAAATTCTCCCTCAAGCTGGAATTTATATCAAAAAAGATGAGACTGAATGTGAGGGTGTTTTATGTACATCTCTGCAGTCAGAATGCACTCTTCCGTCTTTAAACTTGGCACTCCTGTCAAGACCTTTACGCTTATTAGATCTTTTGTCTCTTTTAGAAAACCTTCCCTATAGCCAAGACCTGTCTTTCTCCAGCTTTTCCTTAGATTTAAGGGAAAGAATTCTTAAAAACGTTAAGACTCAAAAGGTGCATCGCTTGACAGGAAAGGAATGCCAATTGTTGCGCTTCTTTCATCAAAACAAGGGACAAGAACTTTCGAAAGACACGCTTTTAAAGGAGATTTGGGAATATCACCCTGATGCTGCAACACACACTCTTGAAACTCATATCTACCGCTTGCGGCAAAAACTGGAGGATGATTCTGCTTGTCCGCAGCTTCTTCGCAATTGCAAGGATGGGTATGTGTTCAGTGTAGCGTAGAAGGACTCATCCTCTCTTTTTTTCAAAAAATTCCTTCAAAAGCTGAGCGCACTTTTGCTCCTCAAGGCCGCCTACAATTTCGGGTGAATGATGGCAAGAAGAGGCATTAAAAATCTTAGCCCCATGATCAACACCACCTCCTTTAGGATCATAAGCTCCAAAATAAAGGCGACGCAGCCGAGCAAAACTTATGGCTTGGGCACACATAGGACAAGGTTCAAGGGTGACATACAGATCGCAATCCTCAAGGCGACCCCGTCCTTTTTTTGTACAAGCTTGCTGAATGGCCAAAAGCTCAGCATGGGCCGTTGAATCGTGTCGGGTCTCCATTTCATTGTGAGCGCTTGCAATGATCTCTCCTGACAGAGCATCGACAATGACAGCTCCCACAGGGACTTCATCGTGAGAGAAGGCTTTTTCAGCTTCCCTAAGCGCATCATGAAGGGGAGATTTTTTCATCGGCAAAATTGAATGCTTTCTTAGATTGCAATAGGCTTATTTCCAAGTATACTCTAGGTGAAGCGCACATGAATACCTTTTATGTAATCGTTTACGGATGACAGAGCGATGTCGACTAATCCCTCCTTTCAGGACCCCCCTTTTTCAAAGCTACGAGCCTCTATTTTCCCTATTCAAAACAGTGAACTAAAGAAGTTCTTGCCCATGGCGCTTATGATGTTTTTGATTCTTTTTAACTACACTCTTTTGCGCAATACTAAGGATACGCTTGTGGTGACAGCACCAGGCAGTGGGGCAGAGATCATTTCCTTTATAAAAATATTGGATATTCCGTGTGCGATCCTTTTCTTTTTTATCTACGCTAAACTCAGCAATATATTAAGCCGGCCTGCTCTTTTTTATACGTGTTTGATACCCTTCCTTGTCTTTTTTTGTGTTTTTGCCTTTTTCCTTTACCCGAATAAAGACCTTCTTCATCCAAGTCTTGAGTCGGTTTTAGCTTTGCAAGCAACCTACCCCCACCTTAAGTGGTTTATTTCTCTTTATGGTATCTGGTCCTTTGCTCTTTTTTATATTCTCGCAGAATTTTGGGGCAGCATCGTAATTTCGCTCCTTTTTTGGCAATTTGCCAATGAAATCACCCGAACGGGAGAAGCCAAGCGTTTTTATGTGTTTTTTCCCCTTCTTGGTAATTTGGCTCTTGTTTCAACAGGCGCTCTCGGCAAATGGGTGTCAGAAGCCAGTCGCTGCTCTGCGGATGGTGATCCGTGGAGTTCTATGCTCACCTATACGGTGACCGCTGTTATTATAGCCGGAATTGCGATTTTGTTGATTTACGCGTGGATGGACAAATATGTATTAACTGATCCCTTGTATTATGATGAAGCGGGGAGAAAAAACAAAAAAGACAAGCCCAAACTGTCTCTTAAAGAAAGTATCGCCTATCTTTTCTCTTCAAAATACTTAGGCTTTATCACGGTCCTTCTCTTGAGCTATGGAATTGTCAGTAACTTCATTGATGTGGCTTGGAAAGGTCAGGTGCAAGCGTATTTTCCCAACTCTCATGACTATTTTGAATTTATGTGTCGCTTTTCTTTTTGGACGGGGATCATGACGATTGTCCTTGTTTTTATGACAAAAGGAATTGTTAGGCGCTTTGGATGGTTTGCAGGAGCCATCATTACACCAACGGTTTTGCTGATCAGCAGTCTATTGTTCTTTTCCTTGGTGCTTTTTAAAGAGAGTTTAGAAGGTGTAGTCGCTCTTCTTGGCGTTACCTCTCTTTACTTGGCGGTTATGGTGGGAGCTGTGCAAAACATTTTCAACAAAGCCGCAAAATACTCCCTCTTTGACCCTACTAAAGAAATGGCCTATATCCCTCTTGACCAAGAATTGAAAGTAAAAGGGAAGGCGGCCGTTGATGTGATTGGAGGGCGTCTTGGCAAATCAAGTGGAGGATTTATCCAGTCATTCCTTCTCGTTCTGACCGCAGGGAGCTTAACGACTATTGCCCCTTATCTCCTGGGTATTCTTCTTATTGTTATTTTAGCTTGGATGGGATCTGCAAATGGTCTTTCTAAGCTTTATAATGCAAAAGTTAAGCAGGGTGAATAAGGCTTTTACGCTTGCGTTCATGAGTTAACTGTTTCTTAATAAATTCTGCTTATCCTTTCCCGAGAACTGGGGATTCCAAGAATTATAAGAAACATTTTCCCAGTTTTATAAATTTGAAAAGCAGAAAAGGATTAACGTCATGAATAAGAAAAATTTCTTCATTAAAACCTTAGCCTTTGGCATTGTAGGGGTCTCCTTAGCCCAAGGAGGAGCTTATGCGCAGGAGTCATCATGTAGTTGTATGTGTTCCTGGGAGCCAGCAGGAGGAGCAACAGGAGTAGCAAGCAAACAGGATAAGGCTTCGAATGTGCAAGACTGTATAGCGCAATGTGAGCAATACTATCCGTCTACAAATCAAGTAACCTATATGTTTCAATGTAGCGGACTTGTTCCACCACCACCATCTAAAAGAAAATAAGAAACCGGCGCCCTTTTAATGCTTTAAAAAATTTGCAAAAAAAGGGCCCCATTTCGTAAGAGTCAAGATTAGGCAGCTTGTAGAGCTGCCTTCTTTGTAGGCTTAAGGCAGAAGAAGAGAGCCCCTCCCATGAAGGCTGCCGCAGGAATTAAGGCGAGTGCATAGGTGTAGGCGTGTGCCTCATAAATACGTTGCCCTTTGGAGAGCCCTCCTGCCCAAAAGAGATCCATCAACCTGCCAATGGATGTGTGGAAGAAGGATCCCCCCAGCATATTAATGCAATTTAAAAAGGCGATCGTGATATTCCTCATGTCAGGAGGAGCAGAAGCTGCACCGATTGTAAAAACAAGGACTTGATAGCAACACAAGATTCCCACACCAAACATCAGACCACACAAGGTGACATACCTCAGGTCTCCAGGAAAGAGGAGCATGACTGAGAAAATTCCCGCCATCAGAAGACCACAGAGTGCGGTTATGGTATAGGACGCCTTAAATTTTTCAGAAAGATAGGCCAAGATAGGTCCCCCAAAGAGCATGCCTGTAAAGACAGAAGAGGTAACAAAAGCCGCATCTTCCTTTGCGAAATCATAGACGGTGACTAGATAAGGGACTCCCCACACATCTGCAAAACCTTCCAAAGCGCCCACCATTAAAAAATTGCAGAAGGCAATGAGAAGAAGAGATGGCCTTGTCACAAGAGATTTGAGATCCTTGAAAAAGGAGGTATTCTCTTGGATAGGAGAAGGCGTGTGGCTTTTGATTCCGCCGACAAGAAATCCTGTGAGGAGTAGCCCCACTCCACCCACCAGAAGGAGTACATTTTCCCATCCATAAAGGGAGATCAGATGGCTCACGGGTTTTCCTCCGTAGATGGCTCCTAATAACCCAAGAGAAAAAGTGAGTCCCACCATGCGTGCATAGGTAGCAAAAGGAAACCACAGAGAAATAACCTTAGAGGCGCCTAAAAACCCAGCAGCCGAGGCCGCCCCAATTAAAAACCGAGACAACAACACAAGATACCAGTTGTCCGTCCAATAAAACAAAAAGATAGAAGCAGAACACACAAAGCAACAGAGGGAAATCACAAGACGCGGGCCAAATCTATCCAGCAAATAAGCAACGGGGATTTGCATACCCGCGTACCCATAATAATACATGGACGAAAAAAGCCCAAATTCCGTCGCATCAATGTGAAACTTATGCATGAGCTCAGGTACACAGAGCCCTGTAAAAACACGCATGATAAATTGGTAGGCAAAAAATAAGGTGGCTAAAAACCACATAACCCAAGGGTGATAACGAGACATCGCTTCCTCATTCGTTAGAGAATCATAAAAAATATTAAATTATAAGGGTGAACGACGGGAGACTGGCAGCGCTAGCCGCCAATAATGATTCTGTAAGAAGGAATGAGTACAGATTTAGTCTTCATTCTTTAAATATGGGATGTAAATCAGGAGACGTCAATGGGTTTGTTGTTGCTGCGCTTGAAAACAAACCGACTATAGAACCAACTTAATCCAAGGAGGCTCACCCCTAATCCAAGGAATGAAAATACGCGGTAAAGGTCGGTCAGTTCAGAGGCGTCAAAGAGGAATACCTTACCAACCGTTAGGATCAAAAAAGCAAGTGAAGCCAGTCTGAGTGTTTTGTCTTGCCGTAATGTACCAAAAAATAACAATCCAATACCCATCAAGAGCCATGCAGCGGAATAGGTATAAACTTCGGCGCTACTCATCATTCCAGTATCTAAATACTGACCATGGTACATTTGACGTACGTTAAAACTTACAAATAAAAAAAGAAGTGCAAATAAACATACGTTTGTATAGGGAAGATAGTTTTGTTTTTTTATTTTAATTATCTCTTTGTTAAGCAGTGTCAGCCATAGGATAGGCAATCCGTAAGGGAGGATCAGAGTATTGAAAAGAAAGACGCCCTCTATTTGTTGATGAGTCCAAAGAGGGTTATAGGACAATAGATCAAAGAAAACGATTCGGAGAAGCGAGAGGACAACAAGTATTCCTCCACTCAATAAAACTCCATTCCGATTGAATTTTCTTCCAAGCCATAAGCAGATAAGTCCGTAAAGGAAATAAATATTTGTAAGGACACCGCGTTCAATAAAGGTAGAACTTGCAAAAAACAAATTGTCATTAGGGTGGAAAGCGTGACGAACGAGGTAATAAGACAGAACAGTAAGGAGTGCAATAGCCGCCATTTCAAATGCCTGAATTAAACGATCATCTTTTTGTTGACGTAACAGAACACTAGACCCCATGAACATGAGAGCCGGTAGCCCAAGGTGAAACAAGGACCACTTTATGCTAGGGATGTTATTTTGTAGATATGAAGATATGGGTTGCATAGGAGAGCCAAAAATAAAGGATAGGAGCAAGGTAAGGTTTGTTAGGTGATTGGAAATCAATAAAATCTGAAACAAAATTTGAGGGATGATTAATACCCCGAATATAATGGCGAGCGCCCCGGCAAGCGGTCGCAGTACCTTAATCTGGACGTGCCTATTAATCCAGCTAACAGCTAGTGTTTCTGTGGCTAAGGCAACAGTTAAAAATTCATGGTTTAACTCAAGAGTGAGGCCTATTGATAAGAACGTGGTCGCTGTTAGAGTAAAAATAGTGAGAAGATGTTCTTTTATTCCTTCTTCTCCTTGGAATCGATTGAGGACTTGGACAACGGCAAGGCAAGAAAGAAAAAATAGTCCTAATGCAAGAACCCCCCATAAATTAGCATCTGTATACCAATCCGTAGAAGTAAAAAACACCTCCCCTGTCCAATTGTGAAATTTGCTATAGGCAAGCACATAATAAATAAGGCTAGAAGCTGCTGCTAGAAGAGACCATGATAAGGGATTGTCAGCCTTCCACATCAACCAATAGCTACTTATCGTATAAAGGAGAGAAAACCCCAGGAGCGTTGACGCAAGAATTGTGGGATCGGGTTCTTGCCAAGCCAGAAGGAGGATGACATTCATAATTCCCGAAATCCAAGGAATAAATCCATAAACGTTTTGATTATAATAGGAAAGAACTATACCTCCTGCTGCAATGAATCCAAAGAGTCCCCATTCCATCTGCCCGAAATTAGACTCCGCGGCAACGATACTCATTAACAGGACGGCACCCCCCATAGTGAGATAGTTGAGAATGGGAAAGAGGCGAAATACTTCAGTGTCTGCCGCCATCACTTGCCGGGATTGAAAGGCTACAGTTGAGCATACTGCAATAAGAAATATGCCTAACCAAAGACTATCATCAGGGGAATAGCTTGTTGCCATCCAAAAAATGACCCACAGGAAAGCTGCAATAACAACTGGAATTGCAATAAACCACCAATTTTTTCGACGAATAATTGTAAAGATACCCGCTAAAACAAAATAAAGATAAAGAAAAAGGAACTGAGCATTTGGTTCTTTTGATTCGATGAGGGCTGGAGTTAAAAAACCGCCCACCATCCCAAGCATTGCAATAGGCGGCCCCTGTTTTAGAGACAGGACAACGGCTATAGCCGTAATGCTTCCCATCCCAATAAATCCAAAGAGGGGAGAGATCAAATTATAAAAGCTTGTTGCAGCAAAAAGACATACGTACAAATCTGCAATACCCGCCCCTGAAAGGGCTTGAGATATGCGCTTTCCATTCGCAATATGATTTTTGTCATGAATCCAATTTCCAAAAAGAAGTAACCCAACGCCAAAAAGAGTACCAATTGCAATGCGTACAGAGGGAGAAAGGAAGCCCATTTCTATAGAATATTTCACAAGAAAAGCCCCTGCTAAAGCAAGTGCTACTCCTCCTATCCATACTGGTAAGCTCTGGGTAAACTTTTTCTCAAAGCGCTCTCTAAAATTTTTAAAGTGAAATTTTTTCTTCAATGAGGGTTCTTTAAGCTTCCGCAAAGAAGTTTCAGTTTTAGCAATGGCACCTGTAGATATAGATGGTTCTTCCTCAGATTTCTCTGTCATTTCCTCTTGAAAAACAAACTCGTCATATTCTTCATGGGAAGAGGTTTCGCTTAAGATTTCCCACTGTTCAGGAACGTCCGCTCCTTTTTCACGCGTGTAGGAGATCAACCAGGCTACTTGATTTGTAAGACGGTTAACCTCTTTTTGAAGAGATTGAATACGTAGGCGAGATATCCATGGCAGTACCAAAGCCGCTACAAGGAGCCCTATCACTAAAATTTTGAATAGAGCAAAAATAAACATAATGAGAATAAACATAATGTCCTCTCTGATTCGTTTTCATTTTTTAACATAAACTCGTAAATTAAATGTTAATGGAACTTACGATAAAAACTACAGAGATGGAGTTATATTGGAAAAACTAGAATGTTTCGTTTGAAGACCGCTTGACTCAATAGCAGCTGTTAGTGCTGAAACCGTGCTTTCAGTTTTTCAGCTACGTGTGGCGAGACGAAAGGAGAGGTGTCGCCTTCGAGGCGTGCTATTTCCTTCACAAGATTGGAGGCAATGAGTTGAAAGCTTTCGGACGCCACCAAAAAGACGGTTTCAAGATCCGCACAAAGCTTTCGATTTGTGCCGGCCATTTGAAATTCGTATTCGAAATCTGAAACAGGTCTAAGGCCACGAATCAGAAGCTGAGCCCCTTCTTTTTTTGCAAAATTCACCAATAAAGTGTCAAAAGGTTTAACGATAATTTCTCTCTCAGGGGGAAGGTCAAGAGTTTTGAGCTCTTGTTCGATCATCTGGAGGCGCTCTTCAATGGAAAAGAGGGGACTTTTGTTCACATTCGTTGCAACTGCGACGATCAGACGATCCACAAGGCGTGTACCACGCTGTATAATATCGAGGTGACCATAGGTGATAGGATCAAAGGTGCCGGGATAGACGCCAATGTGAAGAGGTTTAGACATCGTCCGCTTCTTGCTCATTTCCATCCTCTCCTTCTTCCTTAAGGCAGGCAACAGAAACAACGATTTCTCCCTCAGCAACACGGAACAGAGTTACCCCTTGGGTGCGGCGGCCTGCAATGCGAATGTCATGAACAGGACACCGAATAAGCTTTCCGGTATTTGTGACAAGCATGAGATCATCTTCGCCCTGTACAGGGAAAGAATCCACGACTTTACCTGTCTTTGCTGTCACGTCCATGGTGGTGATCCCTTGTCCACCACGATTGGTACAACGGTATTCATAGGCGGATGAGCGCTTACCAAAGCCATTTTCACTAACGGTCAGAATGAATTCTTCCGCTTTCGCCATGGTGTCAAAGCGTTCGGGAGGAAGGGGGGCCTCGAGAGGTTCCAGCTCTTCGTCTCCTTCTTGGCGACGCAGACGCCCTGCTTGCTTGAGGTAGGAATCACGTTCTTCAATGGTGAAGTCAATTTGATGTAGGATGGACATGGATACAACCTCATCCCCTTTGCCAAGGCGCACACCTCGCACACCTGTTGAGGTTCTTCCCACAAATTCGCGGACATCTGTAACTCCAAAGCGAATGCAGCGTCCCGCGCGCGTCGTTAGCAATACATCAGTGCTTTTATCACAGGAGCGTACAGCAATCAGGTGCTCTCCTTCTTCAAGCTTCATCGCAATTTTTCCGTTTGCCCTAATGTTGGTGAAGTCAGAGAGTAAGTTGCGGCGCACATGACCGGAGGAGGTGGCAAAAAGAATATGCATCGTCTCCCACTGGGCCTCATCTTCCGGCATGGGCATGATGGTCGAGAGGGTTTCTCCGTCTTCTAGAGGTAAAAGATTCACAATGGCTTTCCCGCGGGCTTGAGGATTGCCAAGAGGGAGTTTGTACACTTTCATGCCAAAAACACGGCCTTTTGTCGTAAAGAACAGGACTTGTGTATGGGTATTCGCCACAAAGACTTCGGAGACCGCATCTTCTTCTCGTGTTGTCATGCCCGAGCGCCCTTTTCCTCCTCGTTTTTGAGAACGATACGTGGTGGTGGGGACGCGCTTAATATAACCGCCCAAACTAACGGTAACGACCATGTCCTCTCGTTGGATCAGGTCTTCCTCATCCGTCTCCATTTCTGCTTCGACTACGGTTGTTCGACGGGGGGTAGCATAATTTTCTTTCATCTCAAGAAGCTCAGCCCGTAAGATTGCAAGGCGCTTATCGCGAGACGCTAAAATAGAGAGGTATTCTTTGATTTCTTCGACAATTTCATTGAGCTCTTTTGCGATCTTCTCGCGCTCCAGGCCTGTTAGGCGGTGAAGTCTTAAGTCTAAGATAGCTTTGGCTTGAATCTCCGACATGCGGTAGGTGCCATCAACGACCGGATAGCCCGGCTCATCAATCAGGCGGATGAGAGGCTCTATAGTATGAACGGCCCAAGCACGGGCTAAAATTTCTTCTTTTGCTGTTTGGGGATCAGGTGCTTTGCGGATGAGCACGATCATCTCATCAAGATTTTCGACAGCAATGGCGAGCCCTACCAAGGTGTGAGCCCGATCCCGGGCTTTCTTTAATTCAAAGTGTGTACGGCGGGTAATCACTTCTTCTCGGAAGAGAATAAAGCATTCAAGGATTTCCTTAAGATTCATTTGTTGGGGGCGTCCGCCATTTAAGGCCAACATGTTCACCCCAAAGGTGGTCTGAAGAGGAGTCATGGTGTAAAGGCGATTGAGGACAACCTCTGCAATGGCTTCCTTCTTTAGCTCGATAACAACACGGACACCATGGCGGCTGGATTCGTCGCGTAAGTCTGCAATACCTTCAAGTTCTTTGTTGCGGATAAGTTCTCCCATGCGCTCAACCATTTTGGCTTTGTTCACTTGATAGGGTACTTCCGTGACGATGATAGCTTCTCGATCCTTGCGGATGGTTTCAATGTGAGTCCGGCTTCGAATAACAAGGGATCCACGACCTGTCTTGAAAGCGCTATAAATCCCGCGTTTTCCCATGATAAGGGCCCCCGTTGGGAAATCAGGGGCGGGGATGTAAGCCATCAAGTCTTCAATGGTTAAATCTGGATTCTCAATGAGAGCACAGCAGCCATCAATAACTTCTCCCAAGTTATGAGAAGGAATATTGGTTGCCATACCCACAGCAATACCGCCCGCCCCATTAACGAGAAGGTTAGGGATTCTGGCAGGGAGGACGGTGGGCTGTACCGTGGTTTCATCATAGTTTGGATAGAAATCAACCGTGTCCTTATCAATGTCTTCCAACAGATAATGGGCGGGTTTTGACAGACGGATTTCCGTATATCGCATGGAGGCCGCTGGATCGCCATCCATGGATCCAAAGTTTCCTTGTCCATCAATAAGGGGGAGGCGCATAGAAAAGTCTTGGGCCATGCGGACTGTGGAATCATAAATGGCCTGATCACTGTGAGGGTGATATTTCGCCATCACCCCTCCCACAACATGGGCTGATTTACGATGAGGACGATTGTAATCGAGCCCTAATTCATTCATAGCATAAAGAATGCGGCGATGGACGGGCTTAAGCCCGTCTCTTACATCAGGCAAGGCCCGGCTCACGATAACGCTCATGGCGTAATCGAGATAAGAGTTTTTCATCTCCTCTTCAAGATTAACAAAGGGAACTAAATCTTGATTTTCGGTCATTTTATCTCTCAAGGGTCAGCAAAACATGTCTTAGGTATAAAGTGGGCTTATGTCGGGATTAAAACGGGATCTCATCATCAATATCGCCCATGGGCGGTAAGGCCTCTCGGGCCGTATTAGGGGTGGGCTCAAAAGCAGCATAGTCGCCACTGCCGCCTCCTTGAGATTTCACCCCATCAAGCATGGTAATTTCACCGCGAAAACGGGGGACGACAATTTCCGTTGTGTAGCGTTCTTGGCCATTTTGATCCGTCCATTTGCGGGTTTGAAGCTGTCCTTCAATATAAAGTTTTGAGCCTTTTCGCAGGTATTTTTCAGCTACATCTGCCAGTTTTTCATTAAAAATAACAACACGGTGCCATTCTGTGCGTTCAACGCGCTCTTGCGTGTTTTTATCGCGCCATTGCTCAGAGGTGGCAACGGAGAGGTTAGCGATCTTTACACCCTCTTGGGTTGTTCTAATCTCAGGATCCTTCCCTAGGTTTCCTACTAAAATGACTTTGTTTACGCTGCCGGCCATAAGGTCTCCTTAACTGCCACGGTTGATCCTTCTGTTATAGGACATCTGTTTTTGAAGTGCCATAGGGTTTATCGTCTTATTTTAACTCTTTTTTTCTCTTTTAAGGTATGGCACTGTTAAAGAAAAGTTTCTCTAGAGGGAAGAGAGAATGAGACGTCAAGTTTTTAAAGGATTTTTTTGCTTGTCCCTCTGCTTATACGGGTGTGTAACCCAAGGGGTCTCTTTAAAAAATCCCCCTATGGATGGAATTTGCTTTCGCTTTTATGAGCAATGGAAAGTAGGGGATCAAGACAGAAAAAAATTACAGCAAAAGTATGGTGTTGTCTGTATTCACTTTGATAATAAGGGAGACGTCTTAACGGAGGGCGTTTCCTCTTCTCTTAAAGCTCGTTTCCTAAGATTTTATAACCAATGTATGAGAGATGGTTGCCTTTTTTGTGATGCGAATGAAGGTAGCTGCGAATTAGGCACATGCGGTGTCAGAAATGCTGACTGCAAGCCTTATATGCGTGATGGACGTCCTCTCTGTGGTGAAGAATGCGCTTATTATGCTCTAAAGCAACTCTGATTTATAACGATCTTTCAAAAACAAAAGAAAACTTGTTGAAATAAGGCACATACCGCTTAAATAAAGGGCGGGGGCTGCATTGTTGCCGGTTATTTGAATGAGCGCTGTTGCAATTAAAGGAGCACTTCCTCCAAAAATAGCCATACTGAGGCTATGGGAAATAGAAAGCCCGGAATAGCGCACTGACATGGGAAACAGTTCTACTAAGGTAGCAGGAAGAGGGGCAAAAAAAGTTCCCATAATAGCGGCAAGAGCCATTTGAGCGAAGAGCGCTTGTATAAAAGACCCTTCAAGGGCTCTAAAGAGAGGGTAGGCAAAAACAACAAAGCCGAGGGTGCTTATAATTAAAAGAGGTTTGCGCCCAATTTTATCGGAAAGCCGGCCGGAGAGAAGGATAGCCATTCCCATGGCAACCATACTGCACGTCGTTATCATGAGGCTTGCCACCTTATCAAAGTGAAGAAGGGCTGTGAGAAAGTTATTAATAAAAGTTACGATTAAGTAAAATCCAATAGAGAGAGAAAATTCAATAATAATAACATAGAAAATTGTTTTTGAATGATTTTTGAAGAGAGCAGTAAGCGGTGTGAAGTGTTCTTTATGCTGTTTCTTAGCTTGAACGAATTGTTCGGGCTCGTTAATTGTGCGGCGCATGATGGCTCCCATAAAGCCGCCTGCAACACTAAAAAGGAAGGGAATTCTCCATCCCCATGCCATCAGTTGATCTTCTGAAAGGAGGTAACATGTACTTGTGGCAACGGCTGATCCCACTAAGATCCCAAGGAGAAGGCTAAAGACAACCCAGCTGCCATAAAGGCCACGATTCCCCTTGTCTGCATGCTCAACCACAAAGATCATGGATCCTGTAAATTCGCCTCCCATAGAAAGCCCTTGGGCTAAGCGGATAAGCGTTAAAAAGAGAGGGGCGAGCCAGCCAACTTGTTCATATGTTGGTAAAAGACCAATCATGGTCGTAGGAATAGCCATTAAGTAAATAGACCACAAAAGCGCATTCTTTCTTCCCATTTTGTCACCAATATGGCCGAAGATAATGCCCCCGAGAGGGCGCATGATAAAGCCGGCTGCAAAAATACCAAAAGTAGCCATCAGGGATGCAAAGGAGCTAAACTTTGGAAAAAAGAGTTGGCCTATGGTGGTGGCAAAATACCCATAAAGAGCAAAGTCGTACCATTCAAGAGCATTTCCAATCATGCAGGAGAGAATGACACGTTTAATATAGCTTCCTTCTTGAGGAATACTTAAAGATTCATAAGTAAGGCTTGCTGTGCTCACGCGTTGACCCCCAAAATATATTTAAAAATTTAATGGAGTGTCCATCTAAGATATGGAGAAGGGACTTGGCAAGCAAAACATTTTAAGTCATTCAAAAGATTATAAAAAAATGAGTTATTTGGTTGCCCATTCCCAAGCGTCTTCGACTTTAGAGGGAGGGAAGCATCGCACTTCTGTTGGAAAAAAAGGAGAAAGGATCCGCACCCAAGTATAAATCCAGTGTTGATCTGTGATGATAGCTTTCTTTGCAACATGAGAGCTGTATTTAAAAGCAAAAGGAAGCGTTTTTAAAAGTCCCCAGAAAGCAACTCCTTTGAATTCTCGGAGATCTGTGACGATACGTATTATTTCATAGTGGTCAATAAGGTCTGCAAGGAAGGGGAGAAGCGTGTCGTAATCTTCGGGGCGCATGTAAGCTTCCACGCGAATGCCGACCACATTGTCATGGCTTTCTGATAGAATATTATACATGAAAAAAATCCTCCATTTACAATATAAAATTGTATCATGTTTTTCTTTTTATGTAACGTTATTTTTGAGCGAGACAAATCTTTTCTGGGTGTCATTCCGGGTGCCAAGAAAATCTAAACCCTTTCAGGGCTAAGCTTTGCCTTACATTCCGGAATGACATTAAGGAGATTAACATCAGCATCGCGCACATAAAAAGGTGCAGGGTCCGTGGCGATGGTTTGATCTTTAAAAAAAGTATACGCAAGTGCTTGAGCTCCGCGCCAGGGTGAAGACATTTCTTTAAAAGAAAGCCCATCCAAGAAAGGATGGATGCCCGTGCCTGAAAGAAAGGGAGGAGAAGGAGAGTTGAGAATTTTTTCTATGTCTTTTCGAGTTAAGCTTTGAGGAGGCTGAGGGATTCCCTTTTGGAAAAGCATTCCAAAGACATCTTGGCGATGAGCCTCCCTTAAGATGAGAACATTTTCTTGGGTGTTGAGGCTGCTATAAGTTGCCATAAAACTATTAATTCCCTTGAGAGGACGGGCGCATCCCATGGAAAATCCCTTGGCAAAGGCAAGGCCTATGCGAATACCTGTGAAAGACCCAGGACCTAGGTTGACAAGAATAAGATCAGCTTTCTGTTCTCCCAAGACATCCTTCACAAGAAGGGGAAGGAGGGCAGCTTGGCTCCGCTCTTGAGTATTTTCTTGAAAAGAAAGCTCATGTCCATCTTCCCATAAGGCAACAGAAGAACTCCAGCCCGCTGTATCAATGGCTAGAACTTTCATCAATCATTCCAGCGACGATGAAGCCAAAGCCATTGACCAGGGCGCTCCTTTACCCATTCGCTTATCTGGTTGTTGATGTGAAGGAGAAGATCATACATGTCTTTCTGTTGATCACCTTGTGGGGTAAAGTCGATAGGAGGATAGAAAGTTACGCGAAAGAAGGAGTCAGAAAGCCGTTCGCTGCGGGCAGGCAACAAGGGGCAGCCTTGATTAAGATAAAGGCGCGCAACCCCCTTCGCTGTCATGGCGTCGCGGCCAAGAAAAGGAACAGCCATTCCTTCTCCCATCTTTTGATCCACGAGGAGAAGCGCATGATCACCACGCTTTAGAAGTGAAAGAAGATCTTTAGGGCCTCCTCCTTTTTTTGTAATAACGTTTTTCACCGCTAGTTTTTGGCATTTTAACATGAGGGTATCCACCCAAGGGTTGTTAGCCGTCCGATACATTTGTGTGAGGTCAAATCCTGTGGATTGAGCGGCAAGCGTGATCATTTGCCAATTGCCCGTGTGGGCTGTAAAGATGATCCCTGGCTTCCCATCATCTTGAAATTCCTTTAAATGCTGCGCTCCTTTGATTTCAATATTTCTTAAGTTCTTTCCATCCCAAAATCGGGTCGCTTGAGCATATTCAGCAATAAGGCGGCCATAATTATCCCACATTTCGGCCACAATTTTTTCCACTTCCGTAGATGTGATGTTGGGAAAGCATTTTTTAAGACTCGATCGTGCTCTGTTACTTAAAGATAGGCGTGGTCCAACGGTTCGGCCAGCCCACCCCCCAAAATTCGATGCCGCTTTAAAAGGCAAAAGATAATGAAGAATACCAAACAGGGTCCAAGCGCCGGCGGCCTCCAAAAGATGTTTGATGTTTTTAAGAAGACTAAATTTCACCGTTTTTTCCTTCTCTCAACGCAGGGGTGAGGTCTATTCAAATGCGGAATTTTCTCAAAAATAAAATTACAAATCCCCTCAGGGTCCTCAAATTGCACCTCAATATCTAAAACATGAAGGTGCTTTTGCCAAGAGGGGGGAAGTTTAACCCAATCTTTCCGAGTCGTTATTAAAAGGGCATGGTGCATCTTAGCTAAGGATTGTAACTCTAAGAGTTCTTTTTCTGTATAGGTATGATGATCAGGAAAACTTTTCGTTGCAACAAGAGTAAGGCCTAGGTCTTCAAGTGTTCTATAAAATTTCTGTGGAAAGCCAAGCCCACAGAAAGCCACAACGCGATTCAAGGAAAAAGAGAAGGATTGAGGGATGGTTTTTGCTTTAAAGAGAGGGATTTCAGCGAGTATGTTTCCCTCGCCTATTTCAATAAGAGCATCTGCGCGGTTGAGGCCTTCGATACGGTCCTCTCGTAAAGGTCCCGCAGGAATAACACGTCCATTTCCAAACCCTTGCAAAGCATTCAGCACCACAAAAGAAATATCCTTGTAGAGGGAAGACGTTTGATGCCCATCATCCAGAATAAGGAGTTGAGCTCCGCTTTCTATTGCTTTTTGAACACCCAAAGGTCTGTTTTTTGCAACCCACGTGGGGGCATGCTGCGCGAGCAGAAGAGGCTCATCGCCTACGTCACTGGGGTGATGGGAGGAGGTAACTTCTACAGGTCCTTGTAAAGCACCACCATATCCACGGGTAACAAAATGAACCTCAATCCCCCTTTTTTGCAAAAGGTGGGCAAGGGCAATGGCCGTGGGTGTTTTGCCGGATCCTCCGCAAATAATGTTTCCCATACTTATGATGGGAATGGAGAAGCGTTGAGGTGTTTTAAGGGTACGAAGAAGTCTTCCTCCTTTCCCATAAAACCAGCCTAGAGGACTGAGGAGGGAAGATAAAAACCCGTCAGGGGCATACCAAAAAGAAGGGGCTTTCATCCTCTCTCTTCTCTTAAGGTTTTTAAATAAGGTATCAAAAGTTTCATTAAGTTTTGTAGCCCTTCTTCTCGATAGAGCTTAAGTTTTTGAGGCTCTTCATAGCTTTCTTTTCTAATCTTTAGCCAAGGGAGAACGAAAGTAGAAAGTTCCTCAGCCCTATGAACATTTTTGCTAAGGCCAAGAGAGGACAGAATATCATATAACTGAGGATTATTAAAGATGTGGGAGCCATGCAGAATAAAAGAGCCAAGCTGGGCGGCTTCGATAGGATTATGGCCTCCTCGTGGCACAAAGGTGGCGCCCATCACGACAAGGGGAGAGAGGGCATAGAAAAGACTCATCTCTCCCAGCGTATCTCCAATATAAAGCTCAACGTCTTTAAGGGATACTGGTGTTGAGTGAAGAGTAGAGGGAATTCCTTCTTTCAAAGCAAGTTGGTAAAGAGAGGCTGCTCTTTCTACATGGCGGGGAATGAGAATCGTCAGAAGGGTGGGGTAGGTTTTTCGGAGAATTTTGTGGGTTTTAAAAACAATCTCTTCCTCTCCAGGATGGGTGCTGGCTATAAGCCACAGAGGGCGATCTCCAAGCTCTTGTTTAAAGGCGTTATATTTTGTAGGATCTACCTCTAAAGGCGTCATCATCCCCTTCGCATTTCCCATAATGGCAATTTCTGTTGCGCCGAGGGTTCTGAAAAAAGATGCTTGTTCTTCAGATTGGACGGCACAAAGAGAAAGACGATTGAGAAGGGGTGAAATCATTCCCTTTAGTTTTTGCCACTTAGAAAAACTTTTCAGAGACATGCGCCCGTTTAAGAGAACCGTTGGAATTCCTCTCTCCTGAGTTTGATGCATAAGATTGGGCCAGATCTCTGATTCTATCCAAATAGCAAGGTCGGGCTGCCAGTGGTTTAAAAAGCGAGTGACTGCTTGGGGAGTATCTACCGGGCAGTATTGATGGATTACGTTTTTTGGGAGTCTTTTTTGAATAACGCGCGCTGAAGAAACGGTCGTTGTGGTTAAGAGCACATGGACTTCCGGGCATTTTTTTAACACAGCTTGAATGACAGTAAGAGCTGCTACTGCTTCTCCTACGCTTACGGCGTGTATCCATAAAAGAGACTTGTTGGGGCGAAGTTTTGTGGTTATGCCTTTACGTTCTTTAAGCCTGGTTCTGTCTTCATGGTTTTTGGACGCTCTCCAGTGTAAATATCCTGAGACAAAGGGCGCACAGACCCAAGAAAGGCCATAATATCCACTGCGCAAAAGACTCATAGGGGTTCTCTTCCGCAATGAAGATCAGCCTTTGTGGTGAGCTCTTTCAGGATATTTTCCAGATCTTGGCGCAACTCCTCGTCACTTTTTTGGGAGTTTGCCACATCTATCATCGGACCGTACATAAAAACACCTTTTCCAAAGGGAAGAGGAAGAAAAAACCGATCCCAACTCTTCATAAAAATTCCACGCGTAGAGGAATAAGATCCCGGTAAAATAGCTGCATTGCCAAGACGTGCCATTCGGATAACGCCCGGGCTCACCTGATAGCGCGGCCCTCGTGGTCCATCTGGGGTAATGCCGATGGAATCTCCTTGTCTCAAAAGCTTGACGATGGCTAAAAAAGCTTGTTTTCCTCCTCTGGTAGAGGACCCTGAAACTGAACCAAAACCAAAATTTTTGGTAGCCCGTGCTAAAATTTCTCCGTCAGCATGGCTTGAGTTCA